>NZ_JBMOWO010000034.1:0-17557 GCF_049310525.1 Pseudomonas sp. GZD-222 | reverse complement strand
TGCATCGCGGGGCAAGCCCGCTCCCACAGGGCCAGTGGTGATTCTGTGGGAGCGGGCTTGCCCCGCGATACTCACTCAGGTCGCGTCGGCGTGGCTGACCATCCCCTTGATCACCACCGCCACTGTGGCCAGCCCGGCCGGGATCACCAGCGCCGTCAGCACTTGTTCGAAGTTCCAGCCCAGGCCCAACAAGGTGGCGCCCATCCAGGCCCCGAGAATGGCGCCGAAACGACCGATGCCGAGCATCCACGACACGCCCGTGGCACGCCCTTGGGTCGGATAGAAACGCGCCGCCAGGGAAGGCATGGCCGATTGCGCGCCGTTGACGCACATGCCGGCAATCAGCACCAGAGTCGCCAATACCGTGATGTTGCCCAGGCTCTGCCCTACCGCATAGGCAAATACCCCAGCCAGCAGATAGAAGATGCCGATGACTTTGTGCGGGTTGTAGCGATCCATGGCCCAGCCCACTGCCACTGCGCTGAGTACGCCGCCAAACTGGAACAGGGCACCAATGAATGCGGCCTGCTCCATGCTGGCGCCACTGTCACGCATCAGCGTCGGCAGCCAGCTGGTCAGCAGATAGACAATCACCAGGCCCATGAAATAGGTCAGCCACAGCAGCAGGGTGCCAACGCTATAGGTGCCGGAGAAAATCACCGCAAAGACGTTGCGCGCCTTCACCGTTTTTTGTTCCGGCACACTGAAACTCGAGGCCTGGGCGACGATCGCCGGCTCGATCGGCGCCAGGGTCTTGCGCACTTTGTCAGTGCCGCGGTTACGCACCACCAGATAGCGTGCCGACTCCGGCAACCACACCAGCAGTACCACTGCCAGCAGCAACGGCAACACGCCACCGATCAACAGCAGACTGTGCCAGCCGAACGCCGGAATCAGCTTGGCGGAGATGAAGCCACCACCGGCCATACCCAGGTTGAAACCACAGAACATACTGGTGACCAGCAGCGACTTGTGCCGCTCCGGGGTGTACTCGGAGAGCAACGTGGTGGCATTGGGCATACCGGCGCCCAGGCCCAGGCCGGTCAGAAAGCGCAGCACCAGCAACTGGTCGACATTGGTGCTATAGGCAGACGCCAGACTGAAGGCACCGAACACCACCACCGCCCCTACCAGCACGACCTTGCGGCCAAAGCGGTCGGCCAGCGGCCCGGAGCCCAAGGCACCAAAGACCATGCCGATAAGCGCGGCACTCATCACCGGGCCGAGGCTTGCGCGGTCGATCCCCCAGTCCTGCGATAGCGCCGGGGCAATGAAGCCCATGGCTGCGGTATCGAGGCCATCCAGAAAAACAATAAGGAAACACAGAATCACCACCCGCCATTGATAGCGCGACAGCGGTTGTTGATTGATAAAGGACTGCACATCAAGGCAGTTCCCGACAGCAGCTTGCGGACTGTTCATTATTTTTATCCAGTAGGAGCGCGCTTATGTGCGGGGCGCGCGGGAGCGACACAGCCGATCGGGGCAGACCGATCGTTGCATCAGGACATTAATAAGCGGTCGTAAGCGGCGCAATTCGATAAACGCAACACTGTGCGTTTATCGAACAGGAACGTGCAGGTTCAGACGAAAAGCTGAGTACTCAGGTCGCGGCTGGCGCCGAGCATGATGGGCAAGAAGCGTTGTTCAAGTTCAGTACGGCTGACCCGACCGGCATGGGTGCTGACGTTCAGGGCTGCCAGGACCTGGCCGGAAGCATCGTAGACCGGTACGGCAATCGAACGCAGGCCCTGCTCCAGCTCCTGGTCGACCACGCACCAGCCTTGCTGACGAACCTGTTGCAGGCATTCGAGCAGCGCCACAGGGTCATGAATGGTACGACTGGTCTTGGCCTGCAGGTCGGCGTGCTCCAGGTATTCATGCAGCGTTGCATCGTCCAGCGCCGCCAGCAGGATCCGCCCCATGGACGTGCAATAGGCGGGCAGCCGCCCGCCTACCGAGAGGTCCACCGAGATCAAGCGCTGCACCGTGG
The DNA here is from genome assembly GCF_049310525.1 of Pseudomonas sp. GZD-222. Taxonomy (NCBI): domain Bacteria; kingdom Pseudomonadati; phylum Pseudomonadota; class Gammaproteobacteria; order Pseudomonadales; family Pseudomonadaceae; genus Pseudomonas; species Pseudomonas sp. GZD-222. The sequence continues at coordinate 15,564 of NZ_JBMOWO010000034.1, read as the reverse complement.
CCGAGCGCGCTATATAAAGGATGTCATCGCCTTCGAGGGTGGCCATGTTGCAGGCCTCATGCAACTGATCGCTCATGCGGTCCAGGTACGGCTGAGCCGATACCGCCAGCGGCGTGGACGACAGGTAGGCATGTCCCAGTGTCAGTACCTTGGGCAACAGTGAATAGGTGCGCCCGTCGGTAGTCGCATAACCCAGCTTGATCAAGGTATGCAGGCAACGCCGCACCGCCGCCCGGGGAATTTCCGTGCGGTGGCTGATTTGCGCAATGGTCAGGTGACGCTTGCGCTCCTGGAAGGCCTGAACCACGGCCAGGCCTCGGGCCAGCGAGGTCATGAAGTCAGGGTCACCGGTGAAGGCCTGAATGCGCCTGGCCGGTGAAGCGACGATGGGCGGTGCCAGCGACGCAAACGAGCTGCGCACCTGATCGTTCAATCCGGGCCCTTTGGGCGATGTTTCTTCTGTCATGGTTCACCTCGACATCACGGTCACTGGGGCGATTATCGAACCAACGACCGATAATCGCAATTGACCGCCACCCACAATTGCTTATACCTTTCTACTGCCACTATGTGGCTTCTTGGAGAGACTGGTCAGGTACCCACCGTAGAAGTCCCAGGCACGGCCTTGCCCACCAAGCGAGGCCGTTTTTTTCTCTCTTGCCTGGCCAAAAACCGCGGTCAATTGCTGGATAACTTTTCGCTTCGATCAAGCGTTTAATGTCAGACGGCGAACGCACTTTAACAAGCCGGTAACAAAAGCTGGTCTTTGTTGTCATTAGCGAAACAACAGAGTTGATACGCGATGAAACTTGCTTGCTATAATCAAGTTCAGCACCCACTACCCTCGGGTCATTGCCGGATCCAATCGGCATACGCCTTAAGTCAAAGGGTACGCACGGGCCTGATGCAAGTGTCTTATGATTGAACAGATTGTTGTTCGTATCGACTTGCCTATTCAGAATCTACTGTTGCTGCGACAGTAATTACGCTCTGGCTGCGTAGCCGCGTGCACGCTGCGCTTTGCAGTCCCGCGCGCGTTAACGCCAGAGTTTATTCATAACCAACAGGTAGCACTGTGACGAAAGACGAACTGCGCGCGGAACTTGAGCGCCAGGAACAACGTTACAAGGAAGTTTACGGCGGGGAAGTCACCACCTACGCCGCCCAGCCCGACCCGGAGCGTAAGCCCTGGCGCAAACGCGCGAGCATTCTCGACCAGGCCTTCGCCCAGGAACTGCAAAAGATCGAGAAAGAGCTCAAGACGGAAGAGCCTTAGCCCTGCTCATGGCGCCCGCCGATTGCAGATGGACGACAGGTATCCGAGAAAAGTCTGGGGGCTGATCGTTACAGTCCCCATCGCAGCTCGTAACGGATTCTCACAAATTTCATACACACGTTTGAATTTTTAATGTGACCTTCCGCTTACTGTAAACCCTTATATTTTCTCGATTTTTACCGATTTTAGCCGACTTTTACTCAATCATTCCCGACACACCCCACCCCGGGAACACGTCGGAACGACCTGGACCGGTCAGCGGCAGGTGCATCGATTAGCAGGGATTTCTGGCATAATCGCGCCCCCTTATGACCGGGTCAGAATACCTTCATGATCGATTTATTCAGCGGACTTGATGCCTGGGTACTGGTGAGCTTGCTGCTCGCTTTGACCTTCGTACTCGCCTTCGAGTTCATCAATGGCTTTCATGACACCGCTAACGCGGTAGCTACAGTCATTTATACCAAAGCCATGCCCCCGCACCTGGCGGTGTTCTTCTCCGGGGTGTTCAACTTCCTTGGCGTGCTGCTCGGCGGTGTCGGCGTGGCCTATGCCATCGTCCACCTGTTGCCGGTGGAGATGCTGATCAATGTGAACACCGGTCATGGATTGGCCATGGTCTTCTCCTTGCTCGCCGCCGCCATTGCCTGGAACCTGGGCACCTGGTACTTCGGTATTCCGGCGTCCAGCTCCCACACCCTGATCGGTTCGATCCTCGGGGTTGGCCTGGCCAACGCCCTGATCAGCGACATTCCGTTGGGTGAAGGGGTCAACTGGCAAAAGGCTATCGACATCGGCATGTCCCTGGTGCTCTCGCCGATGGCCGGTTTTGCCGTGGCAGCCCTGGTATTGCTGGGCCTGAAGTGGTGGCGTCCACTGTCGAAGATGCACAAAACTCCAGAGCAGCGCCGCAAGCTCGACGACAAGAAGCACCCGCCGTTCTGGAACCGCCTGGTACTGGTGATTTCGGCCATGGGCGTGAGCTTCGTGCACGGCTCCAACGATGGTCAGAAAGGTATCGGCCTGATCATGCTGGTGTTGATCGGTATCGTCCCGGCGCAGTTCGTACTCGACCTGAACAGCACCACTTACCAGATCGAGCGTACCCGCGACGCCACCCTGCACCTGAGCCAGTTCTACCAGCGTAACGAAGCTACCCTGGGCGAGTTCCTGGCCCTGGGCAAAGCCAAGAACGGCGACCTGCCAGAGCAGTTCAGCTGCAACCCGCAGCAGACCGAGCCGACCATCAATGCCTTGCTTGAGTCCCTCAAGGGCGTGACCGAGTACCGCTCGCTGTCGCCGGAAAAACGCGTTGAAGTACGTCGTTACCTGCTCTGCCTGGACGACACCGCGAAGAAAGTCGGCAAGCTCCCAGGCCTGCAGCCCCGCGAGAAGGCTGACCTGGACAAACTGCGCAAAGACCTGACCGCCACCACCGAGTACGCCCCGTTCTGGGTAATCCTCGCTGTTGCCCTGGCCCTGGGCCTGGGTACCATGGTTGGCTGGAAGCGTGTGGTACTGACCATCGGTGAGAAAATCGGCAAGCAGGGCATGACCTACGCCCAGGGCATGTCGGCACAGATCACCGCAGCCTGCGCCATCGGTATGGCCAACATCTTCAGCCTGCCCGTGTCGACCACCCACGTGTTGTCTTCGGGTGTGGCCGGTACCATGGTTGCGAACAAGAGCGGCCTGCAAGGCGGCACCGTCAAGACCATCCTGCTGGCCTGGGTCCTGACCCTGCCGGCAACCGTGGGCCTGTCGGCTGGTTTGTTCTGGCTGGCGACCAGGTTCATCGGTTGATCCATGCTGCATTGAAAAAGGCGCCTTCGGGCGCCTTTTTTGTGGCTGTTATAGAAGAACTAGCGGCGCTTGCTGCCACCGAGCAACGAGCCCATCAAGCCGCGCACCAACTGCCGCCCGAACTGGTTGGCCGCCTGACGCACTGCCGACTTGATCGCCTGTCCGGCCGCGCTCTGGAGAAACTCTCCTGCTTTGTCAGCCAGGCTCTCTTCGGCGGCAGCAGGCGCCTGCTCGGACGCCGCGGTGCTGCCTCCCTTGCGGGCGGTGAGCATTTCATAAGCCGATTCGCGATCCACCGGCTTGTCGTATCGTCCAGCCAAGGGTGAAGCGGCAATCAGGGCGGCGCGCTCAGCGTCGCTCAACGGTCCGATGCGCGACTGTGGTGGCGCAATCAACACGCGCTGGACCATGCCGGGCGTCCCCTTGTCCTGCAGGGTACCAACCAAGGCTTCACCAATTCCGAGCTCAGTCAGCACACTCAAGGTGTCGATTTCAGGATTGGGACGAAAACCATCGGCCACCGCCTTCAAGGATTTCTGCTCCTTGGCGGTGAACGCTCGCAAGCCATGCTGAATTCGCAGCCCCAGTTGCGCCAGAACATCATCCGGCAGGTCACTCGGCGACTGGGTAACAAAGTACACCCCGACACCCTTGGAGCGAATCAGCCGAACGACCTGCTCCAGGCGGTCCTGCAAGGCTTTAGGCGTGCCGCTGAACAACAAGTGCGCTTCATCGAAGAACAGCGCCAGCAAGGGTTTGTCGGCATCACCACGTTCGGGCAACTGCTCGAACAGCTCAGCCAGGAGCCACAACAAGAATGTTGCGTAAACCTTCGGTGCCTCGTGAACCAGGCGGCTGGCATCCAGCAAGTGAATGCGTCCACGGCCATCGGCATCTGGACGTAGCAGATCCTCCAGTTGCAAAGCCGGCTCACCGAACAATGCTTCGGCGCCCTGCTGTTCCAGGGTGGCCAGGCGCCGCAACAGGGCCTGACTGGATCCGGTGGTCAGCAGCGCGCTGTCTTCACCCAGCACTTGCGGGTTGTCCTTGAGGTGCGCAAGCAGCGCCTTGAGGTCCTTGATATCAAGCAACAACAGGCCTTTACGATCAGCCACTTTAAAAGCAGCATAAAGGGCTGCCTGCTGACTATCGGTCAGCTCCAGTAAGTTACCCAGCAGCAAAGGGCCCATTTCACTCAAAGTGGTGCGCAATGGATGACCGGACTGCCCGTGGATATCCCACAGGCTGACGGGGTAAGCCTGGGCCCGATGCTCAAGCCACGGCATCCCGGCAATGCGCTCGGCGACCTTGCCCTGCGGGTTGCCTACCGCGCCCAGGCCACACAGGTCGCCTTTGACGTCAGCGGCGAACACCGCCACCCCGGCATCACTGAACGCCTCGGCCATATGTTGCAGGGTTACGGTCTTGCCGGTACCGGTGGCGCCAGCAACCAGACCGTGACGGTTGGCCAGGCGCATGGCCTGGCTTACCGGTTGGCCGGCCGGATCAGCACCGAGAATGAACTGCGAAGAATCAGGCATGTTTTTTCACCCTCTGTTTAAGCTTTGGCTCGAATCGGCCGATATCTCATTAGCGATAGACCACCAGAAAGACAGGATAAGCCCGACAAGGAAAGGGGACCTGCACTGCTTTCAAACTGTTCTTTGTGCGAACGACCCGGATAACAAAACCTTAGCGGACCGACACGTTATGAACAAAAGCCTCCGATTCAGCCACAAGATCCTTCTGGCCGCTTCTTTGATCGTCATGATCGCCTTCACACTCTTCACTTTGTACAACGATTTCCTGCAGCGCAATGCAATTCGTGAAGATCTGGAGCGTTATCTCGCAGAGATGGGCGACACCACATCAACCAATATTAAAAACCTGTTTGATGGTCGCATTCTGCTAGTGCAAAACGTAGCGCAGAACATTGCGGCGTTTCCCGATGCTGACAAGGTCGGCACCCTGCTCGGGCAACAAGCCCTGGTCTCGAGTTTTCTGACTGTCTACCTGGGTGACGTCAACGGCGGTTTCACCATTCGCCCGCAGACCAAGATGCCCGACGGCTACGACCCACGTGTTCGCCCTTGGTATAAAGACGGGATGGCCGCCAACGGCCCGATCCTGACCGAACCCTACATTGATGTCAGCACCGGCAAAATGGTGATTTCGGTGGTAGCCACCGCCGCACGCAACATCGGTGTAGTCGGCGGCGACCTGGCCCTGGACGGCCTGACTGAAATCATCAACTCGCTGAACTTCGGCGGTATGGGCTATGCCTTCCTGGTCAACGACCAAGGCAAGATCCTCGTACACCCGGACAAGAACCTGGTGATGAAGTCGCTGTCGGACCTGTTCCCGCAGAACACCCCGCGCCTGAGCAAAGACCTCAGCGAAGTCCAGATCAATGGCGAGACCCGCTTGCTGACCTTTGCCCCGGTCAAGGGCCTGCCTTCGGCCAACTGGTACATCGGCCTGTCCGTGGACAAGGACAAGGCCTACGCCATGCTCAGCACGTTCCGCACTTCGGCCGTGATCGCCACGCTGGTGGCCGTGGCCATCATCATTGCCCTGCTCGGCCTGTTGATCCGCGTCCTGCTGCAGCCGCTGCACACCATGACCCGGGCGATGGAAGACATCGCCGAAGGCGAAGGTGACCTGACCAAACGCCTGACCCTGCACAGCCAGGACGAATTCGGCATCCTTGGCACGGCGTTCAACCGCTTTGTCGAACGTATCCACACCTCGATCCGCGAAGTATCTTCCGCTACCGAGCAGGTGAACGAAGTTGCCCTGCGCGTGGTGAGCGCGTCCAACTCCTCGATGGTCAACTCCGACGAGCAGTCCAACCGCACCAACAGCGTCGCAGCCGCAATCAATCAGCTTGGCGCTGCCGCCCAGGAGATTGCCCATAACGCCGCGCAAGCCTCGCAACAGGCAAGTTCGGCACGTCACCTGGCCGAAGAAGGCCAGCAGGTGGTCGATCGCAGCATTGCCGCGATGAACCGTCTGTCGGACTTGATCTGCACCTCCAGCTCGCACATCGAGACACTCAACAGCAAGACGGTGAACATCGGCCAGATCCTCGAAGTGATCACCAGCATCTCCCAGCAGACCAACTTGCTCGCCCTCAACGCGGCGATCGAAGCGGCCCGCGCCGGTGAAGCCGGACGCGGTTTCGCCGTGGTTGCCGATGAAGTGCGCAACCTCGCGCACCGCACTCAGGAGTCGGCGCAGCAGGTGCAGAACATGATCGAAGAGCTGCAGGTCGGCGCCCGTGAATCGGTCGACACCATGGGCCAAAGCCAACGCCACAGCCAGGACAGCGTCGAGATCGCCAACCAGGCCGGCGAACGCCTGGGCAGCGTAACCCTGCGCATCGGCGAGATCGACGGCATGAACCAGTCGGTAGCCACTGCCACCGAAGAACAAACCGCCGTGGTCGACTCGATCAACATGGACATCAATGAAATCAACATGCTCAACCAGGAAGGGGTCGAGAACCTGCAGTCGACCCTGCGCGCCTGCGCCGACCTGGAGCAACAGGCCAGCCGCCTGAAACAGCTGGTCGGCAGCTTCCGCATCTAGGCATCGCCGGGCAGCGGCGTTCGCCGCTGCCCACCCCCTCTCGCAGCGCGATCGAACAAACTATCCTTTATAGAGGTCCACCTTAGGGTACGTCATCAGGTGCACACCGCCTGATGACACGCTCTGAAGACGATCTCGGAGGGATGCTGATCGTGCACATCGCTGACATCACCATGTTCTACGCCCCCGCCAGTGGCGGCGTGCGTACCTATCTTGATGCCAAACATCGCCGCCTGGGGCTTACCCCCGGTGTCCGCCACAGTCTGTTGATCCCTGGTGCTTCTCCCCAGCATGCCAACGGCATCTACCAGGTGCCGGCACCGGCCCTGCCGTTCGGCAATGGCTATCGTTTTCCGTTGCGCCTGGCACCCTGGCGCAACGTACTGCAGGACCTGCAGCCCGACCTGATCGAAGTCGGCGATCCTTACCTGACCGCCTGGGCCGCACTGGATGCACGCCGCCAGCTCGATGTGCCGGTCATCGGCTTCTACCACTCCGATTTACCGTTGTTGGTCAGTAATCGAATGGGCAACTGGTTCACCCCCAATGTCGAGGCCTATGTCAGCAAGTTGTACGGCAATTTCGACCGAGTCCTGGCCCCCAGCCAAGTGATGGCCAACAAGCTTCGCGGGCTGGGTATAGCAAACGTGCATGTACAGCGACTTGGCGTGGACCTGGAGACGTTCAATCCGCAACGTCGTGACATGGGTCTGCGTCGGCAGTTGCACATTGCCGACAGCACGCATCTGCTGGTGTTTGCCGGACGCGGCTCTCGGGAGAAAAACCTCCCCGTGCTGCTGGACTGCATGCAGCGCCTGGGCAGGCACTATCACCTGTTGCTGGTGGGCTCGCACATGCCTTCCAACGTGCCGGCCAATGTCAGCGTCATCGACCATTTCTGCCCGGCCCATGAAGTCGCCCGCCTACTGGCCAGTGCCGACGCCCTGCTGCATGCCGGTGATCAGGAAACCTTCGGCCTGGTGATTCTCGAAGCCATGGCCAGTGCGATCCCGGTGATCGCCGTGGCCGCTGGGGCATTCAAGGAAATCCTTGACCCGCGCTTCGGCCGCCTGTGCGCGCCGAATGACGGCCAGGCCATGGCCAGGGCCGTGCGCGAAGTGTTCGAAGAAGGTGCCGCGCAGCTCGGCCAAAACGCGCGTCTGCATGTCGAACAGCACTATGCCTGGGACAGCGTGGTCAATGGGCTGCTCGCCCATTATCGGGCCGTGCTGGGGCATGAGCTGCCGGTGCGCACTTATGCCTGAGCACACGCTCAGCCAGTCAGGGCAGCACCTGTTGTTGGTGCTGCATGACGTGGCGCCGCACACCTGGCCCGACTACCAGCCGTTCGTTGAGGCGGTGGATGCGTTGGGCAACATTCCCATGACCTGGCTGATCGTGCCGGATTTTCACAAGCGCGATCCGCTGATCCAGGCCAGTGGCTTTCGACACATGCTCGACCAGCGCCTGCGCCGCGGCGACGAGCTGGTCCTGCATGGTTTCTACCATGCCGACGATAGCCCGCCACCGCGCTCGCTACGGGACTATTTCATGCGGCGCATCTACACCTTCGAAGGCGAGTTCTACAGCCTTGACCAGGCCACCGCACTGGAGCGCCTGGAAGCCGGCATGGCACTGTTTCACCAATTCGACTGGCCATTGGCTGGCTTTGTCGCCCCGGCCTGGCTGATGAGTGAAGGTACACGTCAGGCGCTGACTACCCTGCCCTTGCGCTACACCAGTGATCCTCAACACCTCTACCGCTTGCCGGACTTTACCCCTCTCCCCGCCCCCGGTCTGGTATGGAGCGCACGAAGCGCCTGGCGCCGGGGCCTGTCGAAAGTAGTCTGCGACCTGCAGGTTGCCCGATTGCAACGGGCACCCGTCATACGCCTGGGCTTGCATCCGGTAGACATGCGCCATGGTTTTTCCCGCCGCTACTGGCTACACACCCTGCAGCACATGCTGCGCCAAGGCCGCACGCCGCTGACCAAATCCGCCTGGCTAGCCAGCAGGCAAGCCCGGTGAACCGCCTGCTCTGGCTGCTCTTCGCCCTGATTCTGGCGCTGTTGGTACCTGCGCTGCTTGGCGGCAGTGACCTACTGGTAAGGTTGCGCGCATTCGACCCTGATCTTCTGCTCGGTCTGCTGGGTATGATTCTGCTGTGCTGGGTCATCAATGCCACGCGCCTGCGACTGTTGCTCGGCAGCCATGGTGAAAACCTGGGACGGTGGCGTAGCCTGGGCGTGATCATGGCCACCGAATTTGCCATCTGTACCACGCCAGGTGGCAGCGGCGGCCCTCTGGCCTTGATGGCGCTGCTGGCGCGCGAGCGCATCAAGCCTGCGCGCAGCAGTGCGGTGTACGCCGCCGATCAACTCAATGACCTGCTGTTCTTCCTCTGCGCCATGCTCGGGATCGCTGCCTACTCCCTGTTTCACAGCCTCAACCGCAGTCTGGAAGCGATGTTGCTGAGCAGTGCCGTACTGATGGTCGGGGCACTGGCTGGCGTCGTGGCGTTATTGAGTTACCGGCGGCCCTTGCTGCAGCTCAATTGCCGATTGTTACGCACACTGAAGATGTCGGCTTGCCGCCGTCGACGCTGGACACGCAAGATACTGCACTTCTTTCGCGCCTTGGCCGATACCTGGCGACTGCCCAAGCGCACATTGGCGCTGGTCTTCGCCCTGACGTGCGTGCACTGGGGATTGCGTTACAGTGTGCTGTACCTGGCCCTGCGCGGGCTTGGCGTGGACTTGCAATGGATGCTGAGCTTTCTGGTGCAGATGCTCTCGCTCAGCGCCGGGCAGTTCAGCCTGCTGCCAGGCGGTGCCGGTGCGGCAGAATTGACCTCGGCCGCGTTGCTGACACCCTGGGTGAGGGCGTCCACGGCGGCGGCAGCCATTCTGATCTGGCGGGTAGTGACGTATTACTTTTACCTGGTTGTCGGTGGCCCGGTGTTTCTCTGCCTGTTGGGCAGACCCCTGCTGGAGCGCTTCAATCAGGCTCGGGCACGTCGCTAGGAGGCTGCAACTGCTCCCAGAGTTCGGCGGCACCAGGAAAATCAGTGCCATCCTCGCTGTCCAGTGCATCCGGGTCGTAACGGCTCAAGCAGCCCTCGCCAAGAGTCTGCGGGGCTTTGGAGGTTGCCTTGTCGAAGGGATCGGCCATGCGGCAACCTCCATATGCGGGTTAGTTGAAGACCACCGTCTTGTTGCCATGAACCAGCACACGGTCTTCCAGGTGATAGCGCAAACCGCGCGCCAGCACCATCTTCTCGACGTCACGGCCGAATCGAACCATGTCCTCGATGCTGTCGCTGTGGCTGACCCGCACCACGTCCTGCTCGATGATCGGGCCGGCGTCCAGTTCTTCGGTCACGTAGTGGCAGGTCGCACCGATCAGCTTCACACCACGCAACGAGGCCTGGTGGTAAGGCTTGGCGCCGACAAACGACGGCAGGAAGCTGTGGTGAATGTTGATCACCTGCTGGGCGTATTCCTGGCAGAGTTGTGGCGGCAGAATCTGCATGTAGCGCGCCAGAACTACAACATCGGCACCGTGCTCTTTGACCAGACGCGAAACTTCGGCAAACGCCGGTTGTTTGTCCTGCGGATCGACCGGTACATGGAAGAACGGAATGCCATGCCACTCGACCATGCTGCGCAGGTCGTTGTGGTTGGAGATCACGCAAGGAATGTCGCAATCCAGCTCTTTGGCGTGCCAGCGGTGCAACAAGTCGGCCAGGCAGTGGGATTCGCGACTGGCCATCAGCACTACGCGTTTTTTCTGGTCGGTGTCGGTAATACGCCAGACCATGGAAAATTCTTCAGCAATCGGTGCGAACGCTTCGCGGAACGCCTCAATGCCAAACGGCAGGGTGTCTGCGCGGATTTCGTGACGCATGAAGAACCAACCGCTCTGCTCATCGGAATGATGGCTCGCTTCGTTGATCCAGCCGTTATGGGACGCCAGGAAATTACTGACTTTGGCGACGATGCCAACGCGGTCGGGGCAAGCAATCACCAGCCGGTAGGTGCGCATGAAAGGGACTCCAGATACTTCGCAAAGGCGCACATTCTAACCAGTGCCCGGAAAAACTGCAGTAGGCAATGCGCACGTCCTGTCGCCAGCACCTGCAGTGCCTGAGCAGCAGCCAAGGCGGCGCTACAAGCGGCGTTGCGGCAAGTTAACTGTTATCGGCAAGTCTTAGTTTGTAAATTTTTCTTAATACAATTGATCAGGTTGATTTAAGCGCTCAGCCATTTATTACCCAGTTTAATGTTTACTTGGCAGTAAGCTCTGACTATTATTGGCCCACTGTCTACCTGATTTCCCAATTTCCAAGGATCACCCAATGTCCCTGATCAACGAATACCGCGCTACCGAAGAAGCCATCAAAGAACTGCAAGCTCGCCTGGCAAACCTGTCGAACGACGACAAGCTGAAGAAAGAGCTGGAGTTCGAAGGCAAACTGCGCAACCTGATGGGTGAATATCAGAAGTCGCTGCGCGATATCATTGCGCTGCTCGACCCTGAAGCAAAATCGGTTAAAGCACCTCGCGGCGCTGTTAAAGCTACCGGCACCAAGCGCGCCCGCAAGGTCAAGCAATACAAAAACCCGCACAACGGTGAAGTCATCGAAACCAAAGGCGGCAACCACAAAACCCTGAAAGAATGGAAAGCCAAATGGGGTGGCGATGTGGTTGAAGGCTGGGCGACCCTGCTGGGTTAATTGCCGGTCACTGCAACCTCGTTTGCACTGATAAAAAAAACGCCAGCTTGCTGGCGTTTTTTTCGCCTGTCGCTTATATGCCCAATTGCAACTTCAACGCCTGGACATGTGCTTGCCAATGTCCGAGCAGTTCCCGCTGAGCGGCGTCAGCCTGCCCCCAGCACGCCTGCACAGCCTGTTCAAAATCGCCAACGGTGTTCGGCGCACCGAGCTGTGGGTCGGTCAAGCGCTGCTGGCAGAACAGCTGCCAGCGTTGCAACTCCTGCTCATTCAAGGTTTCGATGAAATTGCGCGCACGATAGCGAAACAGCAATTCGGGTAGACGCTCATCATCGAACATCCAGTGGCCCTGCCCTAACTGTTGCGGATCGACACTGCGTACTTGCTCACACAAACGCCGGTCGCGATCACCAATAAACCCGTCATACAATTGTTGCTCGGGATCTTCGCAAGGGGCAAATGCTTCCTCAGCGTAGAGGGTTTGTAATTTACTTTGCCAGGTCGCCTGGGCGGCTATCAGGATTGATGCCCTTGCTTGAAACAAGGACATATCCAGCCCCAGGCGTTGCTGATCCTGCACACGCAATACAGTCAACGGCGCAACAACCGGGCAACGATTGATGTGCACCAACTTCAACGGCACGGGTAATTGCCCTTCAAGCATTTCCTCGCGCCGCGTGTATAAACGCTCACGTAATGACTCAGCCTGCTCCTGCAACAACGGTTGTGGATCCATGCCCAAGTCACAGACAATCAAGGCATTACGATTACGCGGATGCCAGGCCAGCGGCAGGACCACCCCCAGATAATTGCGCGCTGCAGAAAAGCGCCCGGAAATATGTACCAGCGGTTGCAGCAAGCGAATCTGGTCGAGGACTTTCTGTTTACTACGTAGTTGAAATAACCAGTCATACAGTTTTGGCTGTTTTTCCCGGATCAATCGTGCAAGCGCAATGGTCGCACGCACATCACTGAGTGCTTCATGAGCCTGACCATGATCGATTCCATTGGCCGCAGTCAGTAATTCCAGGCGCAAACTGACTCGCCCCTCCTGTTCGGGCCAGACAATGCCGTCCGGGCGCAGGGCATAGGCTGCACGCACCACATCAATCAGGTCCCAGCGACTGTTGCCACCTTGCCACTCCCGGGCGTACGGGTCGAAGAAGTTGCGGTAAAGACTGTAGCGGGTGACCTCATCATCAAAACGCAGGCTGTTGTAGCCGGCGCCACAGGTACCCGGACGGGCCAGTTCGGCATGCACGCGGGTCATGAACTCGGCTTCGCGCAGACCTCGACTGGCCAGCTGTGCAGGCGTAATGCCGGTCACCAGGCACGCCGCCGGGTGCGGGAGGATGTCATCACTGGGTTGGCAGTAGAAATTGATTGGTGCTTCGATCTCGTTGAGGTCGAGATCGGTACGTACACCGGCCACCTGCAAGGGGCGGTCGTTGCGCGGATTGATACCGGTGGTTTCGTAGTCGTGCCAGAAAATGCTGGTGCTCACGGGGTCGTCCTGAACATAAGATCGACCAGAGTCTAGGGCCACTCGCCCGCCACGGCCAGCCTCAGGCCGAGGCACCTAATGGATAGAAACTGAAATAGTTGCGCAAGGCCCGCACCAGCTGTGCGTATTCTCCGGGGGCCTGCAGCAGCATGAATCCTGAGTCATAGTGGCCCGGCGTCTCATCTTCATGGCACCACAGGCAACTGGCGGTGAGGTTGATCAGGTGTATGCCCCCACCCCGCCCAATCACTTTCAGTTGCAACTCGAAATCCGGACCGATCAGCATCGGCAGCTGGCTGATCAGCATCAGGCCGTCTTCGGACACGTTACCCAGGTAGCCGATGGGCTGATCGGTAAAACGGTTGAAGACTTTGAGGAAATAAGGGAGCTGATGACGCTCGATGTGGCGCTCGTCAATCATGATCGGAATCGCTGTCGGAGACCCTTTAGCAGGGCCGCGCTAGTGCTGCTGTCTGGCGTAGGTTTCAGCAATAAGCTTAGCGCAACCTGACCCTGGCGTCATAATTGACCGCGAACACTTTAGTATTAGCGCCAAGGCGTGGTGGTCGCCGGTCGGGCCATGGCCGCCTCGCCACCACGATAGTGACCCAGTTGTTCCAGCGTCTGCAGGCGGGCACGGGCACGATAGGCGTATTCGTTTTGCGGATAGCGCGCGATGAGGTACTGGTAGGTCTGGGCGGCATCGACGTAGAGCTTCTGGCGCTCCAGGCACTGGCCGCGCAGCATCGACACTTCGGGATGGATGAACGGCCGTGCACGGCTGGCCCGGTCGACCTGCGACAGCTCGAGCATGACCTGCTCGCAATTGCCGCGATCATAGGCGCGGTAGGCATTGTTCAGATGGTGGTCCATCGACCAGCGGGTGCAGCCGACGACACTGGTCGCCAGGGCTAGAACGATCAAGGCTCGCATGGGGGAATCTCCTGTATTGAGCAGTTTATCGGCGTTGCGCGGAAAATCTATAGGTCAGACGGCCCGTTCAAACGCTACCCCCGTCGCCTTTGCAGGTAGTGCAAAGGAACAATGACTACAGCGAAATTCCAGAGTAGCCTTTCGCTGCGCTTCACTATAGGAGTCTGTGCATGACCATCCGCCGTACCAAAATCGTCGCCACCCTTGGCCCCGCCAGCAACTCGCCGGAAGTAATCGAACAACTGATTCTTGCCGGTCTGGATGTTGCTCGCCTGAACTTTTCCCACGGCACACCTGATGAGCACAAAGCCCGCGCTCGTCTGATCCGTGAGATCGCTGCACGCCTGGGTCGTCATGTAGCACTGCTCGGCGACCTGCAGGGTCCGAAGATTCGTATCGCCAAATTCACCAACAAGCGCATCGAACTGAAAGTCGGTGATCGCTTCACGTTCTCCACCGCCCATCCGCTGACTGAAGGCACTCAGGATATCGTCGGCATCGACTATCCAGACCTGGTCAAAGATTGCGGCGTGGGTGACGAGCTGCTGCTCGATGACGGTCGCGTGGTGATGCGGGTAGACACCGCCACCGCTGACGCCCTGCACTGCTCGGTACTGATCGGCGGCCCGCTGTCCGACCACAAAGGCATCAACCGCAGAGGCGGCGGCCTGACCGCCCCGGCCCTGACCGAAAAAGACAAGGCTGACATCAAGCTGGCAGCCGAGATGGACCTGGACTACCTGGCCGTGTCGTTCCCACGCGACGCCAGCGACATGGAATACGCCCGTCGCCTGCGTGACGAAGCCGGCGGCAGCGCCTGGCTGGTAGCCAAGATCGAACGCGCTGAAGCCGTCGCTGACGACGAGACGCTCGACGGTCTGATCGCCGCGTCCGACGCCGTGATGGTTGCCCGTGGCGACCTGGGTGTGGAAATCGGCGACGCCGAGCTGATCGCGATCCAGAAAAAGATCATTCAGCACGCCCGTCGCAACAACAAGGCTGTGATCGTCGCCACGCAGATGATGGAATCGATGATCCAGAATCCGATGCCGACCCGTGCCGAAGTGTCCGACGTGGCCAACGCCGTGCTCGACAACACCGACGCGGTAATGCTGTCGGCCGAGAGCGCCGCCGGCGCCTACCCGATCGAAGCCGTCCAGGCCATGGCGCGCATCTGCCAGGGTGCTGAAAAGCACCCGACCAGCCAGAAGTCCAGCCACCGCCTGCACACCACCTTCGAGCGCTGCGACGAGAGCATCGCCCTGGCGGCCATGTACACCGCCAACCACTTCCCGGGTGTGAAAGCGATCATCGCCCTCACCGAAAGTGGCTACACCCCGCTGATCATGTCGCGCCTGCGCTCCTCGGTGCCGATCTTCGCGCTGTCTCCGCACCGCGCTACTCAAGCCCGTGCTTCGATGTTCCGCGGTGTCTACCCGATTGCCTTCGACCCGGCTGCCCTGGCACCGGAAAAAGTCAGTCAGGCGGCGGTCGACGAGCTGCTCAAGCGCGGCCTGGTCGAGCCCGGTGACTGGGTGATCCTGACCAAAGGCGATAGCTACCACACCATCGGTGGCACCAACGGCATGAAGATCCTGCATGTCGGTGATTCGCTGGTCTGATTCGCAGCCTGTGCTGTGATGCTGTTAACCCCGTTGGGGGAGGGGGGGGGGGGGGAGGGGGGGGGGGGGGGTGGATAGGGGGGGCGCGGGGCAGTGAGCG
>NZ_JBMOWO010000033.1:0-12039 GCF_049310525.1 Pseudomonas sp. GZD-222 | reverse complement strand
AGCGGGCTTGCCCCGCGATGCGATATGTCAGCCACATCGCATCGCGGGGCAAGCCCGCTCCCACCGGGTTTTTTATGCGTGTCCGATAAAGATGTCGGCAAACAGCTGGTTACGCGGCAGTCCGGCCAGAAACAAGCGACGGGAAAACTGCTCGACACTGGCCGCTGAGCCACAGGCCAGGGCAATCGTCTGTCGTGATTGCAAGCGCAGCGCAGCCAGGGCCTGGGGCAACTCCTGGGGAGTAAGCAACTCAACCTGCAATTGCGGATGCTGCTGCGCCAGCTCGGCCAAAGCCCCGGCCAGATAGTGTTCCTGGCAGTCATGCGCCAGGTGCAGCAGGCGAATCGGTCCATGGTGTTCCTGGCGCAGGGCTTCGCGCAAAATCCCCCACAGGGGCGCCAGCCCGGTGCCTGCGGCCAGCAACCATAGCGGGCGATCCTGCCAGTCGGCGTCGTAGTGCAGTGCACCACCGCGCAAAGTCCCCAGACGCAGAGCGTCACCGACCTGCAGCTGGCGCGCGGCATCACAGAACGCGCCGGACTGACGACAATCGAGATGGAACTCAAGAAAGCGCTCATCGCCGGGCAGGCTGGCCAGGGAATACGGCCGGGCCACGCCATTGACGCTCCACAGCACCAGGTGCTGGCCCGCTTGATAGCGCAAGGCCCGCTCGGCCTGCAGGCGCAGGCGCAGTACCGTCGGACTCAGCCAGTCGCGCGCGACCAGGGTCGCGGCGATGCCATCCTGTTGCGGATCGAACAGCGCGACCTGGACATCCTCTTCGACCCGACACTGGCAGGACAGCCGCCAACCCGCCTGGCGCTGCGCCTCAGTCAAGGCATCGGGCCGGGCATCCTGCGGCTGCCCGTGCAGGCAGCGCACCAGACAGGCATGACAACTGCCGGCGCGGCAGCTGTAAGGCACAGAAAAACCCGCCGCATTGAGGGCATCGAGCAAATTGCTGCCCGGCGTCACCGTCCACTGCTGTTCACCCACCCGCAATTCAGGCATCAAGGGTCTCCCGGACCTACCAGTCGTCAGTTTTGCATAATCCACCGCTACGCAAAAACAATGCCCGTCGCTTACCGACCTTCGTCAGACCACTGATACGTGTACCCAAGGCCGATGCACGCTATACTGCCGCGCCTTTTTTGCGCCGCCAGCCAGACCGTCGGCGCGCCGTGAAAGGTCGTTTCGACACCTCGGCCTGTCCGCGTCGGAATACCTTATTGAATGTTCCCGTCTTTAAGAGGAGCGCGCTGCATGACCGTGATCAAGCAAGACGACCTGATTCAGAGCGTTGCCGACGCCCTGCAGTTCATTTCGTACTACCACCCCGTTGACTTCATCCAGGCCATGCATGAGGCCTATCTGCGTGAAGAGTCGCCCGCTGCGCGCGACTCCATCGCCCAGATCCTGATCAACTCGCGCATGTGCGCCACTGGCCACCGCCCGATCTGCCAGGACACCGGTATCGTCACCGTGTTCGTGCGCGTCGGTATGGACGTGCGCTGGGACGGCGCGACCATGAGCCTGGACGACATGATCAACGAAGGCGTGCGTCGCGCCTACAACCTGCCGGAAAACGTCCTGCGTGCTTCTATCCTTGCCGACCCGGCAGGTGCACGCAAAAACACCAAGGACAACACTCCGGCGGTGATCCACTACTCCATCGTTCCGGGTAACACCGTGGAAGTGGACGTGGCAGCCAAAGGCGGCGGCTCCGAGAACAAGTCGAAGATGGCCATGCTCAACCCGTCCGACTCGATCGTCGACTGGGTACTCAAGACCGTGCCGACCATGGGCGCTGGCTGGTGCCCGCCGGGCATGCTCGGCATCGGCATCGGCGGTACCGCCGAGAAAGCCGCGGTAATGGCCAAGGAAGTGTTGATGGAGTCCATCGACATTCACGAGCTCAAGGCCCGTGGCCCGCAGAACCGTATCGAAGAGATCCGTCTGGAGCTGTTCGAGAAGGTCAACCAGCTGGGCATCGGTGCCCAGGGCCTGGGCGGTCTGACCACCGTGCTCGACGTCAAGATCATGGACTACCCGACTCACGCGGCCTCGTTGCCGGTGTGCATGATCCCGAACTGCGCCGCCACCCGTCACGCACACTTCGTGCTCGACGGTTCCGGCCCTGCCGACCTCGAAGCGCCGTCGCTGGACGCCTACCCGGAAATCGTCTGGGAAGCTGGCCCATCGGCCCGCCGTGTCGACCTCGACACCCTGACCCCGGAAGATGTACAGAGCTGGAAGCCGGGCGAGACCATCCTGCTCAACGGCAAGATGCTCACCGGTCGCGACGCCGCGCACAAGCGCATGGTCGAGATGCTCAACCGTGGCGAAGAGCTGCCGGTCGATCTGAAAGGCCGCTTCATCTACTACGTCGGCCCGGTTGATCCGGTGCGCGAAGAAGTGGTTGGCCCTGCCGGTCCGACCACCGCTACGCGGATGGACAAGTTCACCCGTCAGATCCTTGAACAGACCGGCCTGCTGGGCATGATCGGCAAGTCCGAGCGCGGCCCGACCGCAATCGACGCGATCAAGGACAACAAGGCTGTGTACCTGATGGCCGTCGGCGGCGCCGCCTACCTGGTGGCCCAGGCGATCAAGAAGTCCAAGGTCCTGGCGTTTGCCGAACTGGGCATGGAAGCGATCTACGAGTTCGACGTAAAAGACATGCCGGTCACCGTCGCGGTCGACAGCAATGGCGAGTCGGTGCACATCACCGGCCCGGCACTGTGGCAGAGCAAGATCGCTGAAAGTCTGGCGGTGGAAGTGAAGTAAACCTCAGGGTTTGCTGACAAAAAAGCGGCAGGGGAAGCACTCCCCTGCCGCTTTTTTTATGGCCCCGCGATCAATCGCGGCGATCAAGCATATTGACCACCAAACGGTCCAGCCAGCCCCACAAGCGCTGCTGCAGACGCTTCCACAGCGGCCGCGCATGCCAATGGGCAAGGTCGATGGACAGACTCTGGGCGAAGTCGCGCTCGAAGCTTGCGGCCACGGCGGCAGTCAGCGAAGGATCGAGAGCCTCGACATTCGCCTCAAGGTTGAAGCGCAGGTTCCAGTGATCGAAGTTGCATGAACCGATGCTCACCCAGTCATCCACCAACACCATCTTCAGATGCAGGAAGCACGGCTGGTATTCGTAGATTTTCACCCCGGCACGCATCAATCTCGGGTAATAGCGATGGCCGGCATAGCGCACCGAAGGATGGTCCGTGCGCGGACCGGTCAACAGCAGGCGCACATCGATGCCGTGGGCGGCCGCCCGGCGCAGGGAGCGGCGCACTTTCCAGGTCGGTAGAAAATACGGGGTAGCCAGCCAGATCCGTCGCTGGCCGCTGTTCAACGCCCGTACCAGCGACTGCAGAATGTCCCGGTGCTGGCGGGCATCGGCATAGGCCACCCGGCCCATGCCTTCACCGCGGTCAGGCACATGCGGCAAGCGCGGCAGGCCAAAATGGGTCGGTGGCCGCCAGGCCGTGCGGCGCAGGTTGGCGCGCCACTGCCGATCGAAGAGCATCTGCCAGTCAGCAACCAGCGGCCCCTGCATTTGCACCATCACTTCGTGCCACTCACTGACCTCTTCGTCAGGCACCCAGAACTGATCGGTGACGCCGGTCCCTCCCACCACTGCCCAGCTCTGGTCGACCAGCAGCAACTTGCGGTGGTCACGGTACAGATTGCGAAAACCGCGGCGCCAGCGCAGGCGGTTGTACCAGCGCAGTTCGACGCCAGCGGCGAGCAGGCGCTGACGCAGGTTCAAGGTGAACGCGAGCGAGCCATAGTCGTCGAACAGGCAGCGCACCTGCACGCCTCGCTCGGCGGCCTGCACCAGCGCCTGAACCATGGCCTCGGCGCAGGCGCCCGCCTCCACCAGGTACAGCTCCAGATCAACCTGCTGCTCGGCCCGCTGGATCGCAGTGAGCATACGTGGGAAGAACGCGGGGCCGTCGATCAATAACTCGAACCGGTTGCCATCTCGCCAGGGGAAGACCGGTCCGGCCATATCAGCGCGCCGTGAAGATCAATACTGCGGCTACCGGCACCGACGGGCTGATGGACTTGAGTCCGGCCATCTTGCGCAAGGTCTCCAGGCCCGGTGCCAGGTCGAAGTCTTCGGCACGCAGCATCAGCGGCTCCAGGGTCACCACCTGGAAACGCCGCTCGTCCAGGCGCGTGGCCAGCAGCAGGGCGTTGTAGCTGTGCTCTTTACCGTGCAGCTTGACGGTTACCGGCAGACGCAGCTCGACCTGGGCGCCATTGGCCAGGTCGTTGATCGGCCGCAGGTCAATCTGGGCGGTGACTGTGGCTTCCGGGAAGCGGGCAAATTCGAACAGGTCCTTGCGCATGCGTTCATCGCGCAACGGCACACCACTGCTGTTGGAGTCCATCTCGATCATCAGCTCGGCCGCACCTTTGCGATCGACCTTGCCATGCAATACCAGGAAACGATGGACTTCGGCGGTATCGCCATTTTTGCTGGAAATGAACGACAGTCGTGACGACTCGCCATCCAGGTGCCAGTTGGCCTGGGCCGAGAAGCTCACACAGGCGAGCACGACAAGGAGAAGACGGGGCAGAGAGAACATGAGAAATCCTGTAACACAGAGGCCGTCAACCTTACCCGGCTGCCTTCACGGCAGCAAGCGACAGCCCTCACGTGCGCCCTGCCAACGCGCATGGCGTTCGACTCCCAGCCCCATGGCGGTGACCTGGCGGCTTTGCTCATTTTCCTCAAGTCGACTCAATGGCAAGTACTGGCGCACGTAGGCCTGGCAGTAAGGCGCATCGAAGCCCATGACGAAGCGGCACGAACAATACTCTTTGGCCGAGTAGCCACTGAGAATACCGCTGAAGTCCGCCAAGGCCTGGCGTTCGTACCAGGTCCAGGCACCCACCAGTAACAAAAGCACCAGCAGCAAGCGCTTCATGGCTGTCCCTCGGCCTGGGCCGCCAGCACACGCTTGAGCAATTCGTTGTGCTGGAACTGGCCATCGCGGTCATCGGCGTAGCGCACCACTACGAGGTGTTCATCGGGCAGTACATACAATGCCTGGCCCCAATGTCCCAATGCGGCAAAGGTATTGGCCGGCGCATCCGGCCATGGCCGCCCTGCGCCGGGCAACGGCTGATTGAGCCACCAGTGACCGCCAGGGTTGGCTTCCCCGGCCTGGGCGACAGCCTTGGCAAACGGGGTGCGATTGAACACCAGCCAATCCCTGGGCAGCACCTGTTGCGCCTGCCAGCGGCCGTCACGCAACATCAGTAAACCGATGCGCGCCAGGTCGCGAGTGCTCATGTAGAGGTAAGAGGAGCCCACCAGTGTTCCGCTGGCATCACTTTCCCAGACCGCCGAAGTGATACCCAGCGGCGTGAACAGGGCGTCCCACGGATACTGCCGATAGCGCTCAGGCCCGACCATCGTGCGCAAGGCTGCCGCCAGGACATTGCTGTCGCCACTGGAATAGAGAAAACGCTGGCCCGGCTCAGCCGCCGCCGGCCGGGCGGCGGTGTATGCGGCCATGTCCGCGCGCCCCCGGGTGTAGAGCATGGCGACAACCGAGGAATGCAACGGTGCGTACTCGTAGTCTTCCTGCCAATCCAGGCCGCTTGCCCAGTGCAGCAGGTCTTGCAGCCGAACCTGAGGATGGGCCTGCATGGGGGGATAAAAGCGCGCGACCGGGTCATCGAGATTGAAGCGCGCCTCGCGACGGGCGACGCCCAGCACCGTGGCCAGTACGCTCTTGCTGATGGACCAGGTCAGGTGCGGCGTCCGCGCTGTAGTCGGTTCTGCGTAGTGTTCAAAGACAATAACGCCGTCCTTGATCACCAACAGGGCATCGGTGCGCACGCCTTCACGGCTGTTCTCATCACGCGGCGCAAAGGCGTAAGCCTGCACCTGACGCCAGGATGGGCTGTTGACATCTGCGGCCTTTGGCCAGTCCGGGACCGGCCAGTCCTCCTGACTGAAAGCCGGACCACTGAGGCAAGCCAGACTGAGCAACACCCCCAACAACGCTTTATTCATGCGACGTCACTCGTGACCAAGGTCCCCCAGCCTATCCACACCTCATGACAATCCGGCGTTGGCCCAAGCCTTGGCCAGACGTTTGGCCCGCGCGGCACTGGCAATCTCGAGCAAGCCCTGGTCGCGCTGCCACAGCGTCGCCCAGTCGCCGGGGGTGTTGCTCAAGGCCTGGTTGACCTCGTCCTTGAGCGCTGCAAACTGGGCAAACAGGCCGCCCAACAACAAGTGGCAGGCGGTGGCGTCGGCACACTGCCGGGAGCCCTCGGCGCAGCCACCGAGTAAACCGATCAGACGCAGCTGCAGACTTTGCGGCCAGCCATTGTCCTGGCCGACGCCATACAGCCAGGCGCACAGGGCACTGAGCACATAAAGGTCTTCAAGGGTGCGGAAAGGTTTGACGTAAGCGTCCCAGCCATCGCCGGCCAGGCGTTCACAGAGTGCCTGCTCCAGGTGCAGTCGAGCGTGACCGACTTCCGGCATCAGCGGCAGGGCCGGCAACGGCTCCAGCCGCACCCCCGGCTCACCGGGATAGACCACCGCCAGACTCAGTTGCGGGCCGTCGCCTGGCGCCTCACTGCGTGCGGCCACCAGCAGCCAGTCGGCATCCAGTCCGGCGGTGACGAAATCCTTGCTGCCAGTCAGGCGCAGATCGTCCAGGCGTACCTGCATGTCGGCCGGGCGCACGCTGCGCCGCTCACTGGCGCACAACGCGCCAAGGCTGGCCGGGGCGCTGGGCCAGAGCATGCGCAAGGCAGCCTGATAGCCGATAAGAAAGGCCAGCCCCGGCGTCGGCATGGCACGCGCGCCGAGCACTGCCAGCTCGAATGGGCTGACCGTCTCCAGGCGCGCCAGCAAGCTGCTGTAGGTATCGGCCAGATTCTCCAGCAGAGGCTGTCGCTGTGGGTCGTTGAGTCGTTGTAGCCAGGCCATCGGATGCTCCTTGAGGGCTGTCATACAAGCATCACCAAAGGTTCATGGGGGTGACACCGCGTCTACCTAGGCTGAGCTTGCACAACAAAGTCGACCGGCCGCAACCCCATGGCTGGCTTATGGAGACTCGCAATGACTCGGATCGCTCGCTCTGGCGACAACAGCACTGAACGCCGTCTGCAAGCCGAACGCCTGGTCGGGCCAAGCGCCCTGCAGGAAGCGCAGGCCCTTCGCTTCAGCGTATTCAGCGGTGAATTCAAGGCCAAGCTCAAGGGCGCCGAACTGGGCCTGGACATGGACGACTACGATATTCACTGCCGTCATATCGGTGTACGTGACCTCAACAACGGGCGCCTGGTCGCCACCACGCGCCTGCTCGACCACCAGGCCGCCAGCAGCCTGGGCCGTTTCTACAGCGAAGAAGAATTCAGCCTGCATGGCCTCGGCCATCTGCAAGGGCCGATCCTGGAACTGGGCCGCACCTGTGTCGACCCGGCCTACCGCAATGGCGGCACCATCGCCGTGCTCTGGGCGGAGCTGGCCGAAGTGCTCAACGAAGGGCGCTACAGCTACCTGATGGGCTGCGCCAGCATTCCCATGCAAGACGGCGGTGTCCAGGCCCATGCGATCATGCAACGCCTGCGCGAACGCTACCTGTGTACCGAACACCTGCGCGCCGAACCAAAGAACCCGCTGCCAAGCCTGGCCCTGCCCGGCAATGTCATCGCCGAAATGCCACCGCTGCTCAAGGCCTACATGCGTCTGGGCGCGAAGATCTGCGGCGAACCCTGCTGGGATGAAGACTTCCAGGTCGCCGACGTGTTCATCCTGCTCAAGCGCGACGAACTCTGCCCGCGCTACGCCCGCCACTTCAAGGCGGCTGTCTGATGCAGCGCCTGCGCGTCTTCGCACGCGTCCTGCGGGTGCTGCTGGTGGTGATGTTCGGCCTGGGGATGGCGACACTGTTCAGCCTCTACGAACGTCTGCACATTCCGGCCTCGGCCGAGCGCCGTCAGCGCTGGTCACAACTGTTCATGCGCAAGCTGAGCAATGCCCTGCCCTTCAAAGTCCGGGTCGTTGGCCAGGTGCCGCAGCAACCCATGCTCTGGGTCAGCAACCATGTGTCGTGGACCGACATTCCGCTGCTGGGCATGCTCACCCCGCTGTCGTTCCTGTCCAAGGCCGAAGTACGCAGCTGGCCGGTGGCCGGCTGGCTCGCGCTAAAGGCCGGCACCCTGTTCATCCGCCGTGGCGGCAACGACAGCCAATTGTTGCGCAAGCAGATCAGCCAGCACCTGCAACAGGCCTGTGCCTTGTTGATCTTCCCGGAAGGCACCACCACCGACGGTCGCAGCCTGCGTACCTTCCACGGTCGCCTGCTGGCCAGCGCCATCGATACCCAAACGCCGCTGCAGCCAGTGGCCCTGCGCTACCTGCGGGATGGCCAGATTGATACAGTCGCGCCGTTCATTGGTGACGATGACCTGCTTTCACACCTGATGCGGCTGTTTGCCAATGAGTGTGGCGAAGTGGAGATCAAGTTACTGCAGCCGATCCCAAGTGCTGGCGAAGAACGCGCAGCACTGGCTTTCAAGGCCCAGCAAGCCATTCAAGTGGCCCTGTTTGGCGCCGAGCAGCCGGTCGCTCAGCCACAGCGCCGGGCGAAAGCCGCCTAAACCTGAGCCAGGGCCTTGCCGGCGAACGCCTGCAACTCGGGGTAAAAGCTGCGAAAGTCATCCATCAATGGCGCGTACAGCCCATCGACCAGCTCGAGGGCGCCGTCCATCCCTTCGGGGCGTGACAGGCGTCGGGCGATCCCGCGAAACACCTGCCCCAGCACCTCGAATTCACGGTATGACCCCAGCCAGTCATCCGCCGCCATGTAGGGCGCGATCTGAGCGAGTCGTCCGGGCAGATCCGGCTGTGCCGCCAGTACTTGATAGACCCTGCCGGTGAACTGCTCCAGGGGCTGATCGGCATAGTCTTGCCAATGCACAGCCAGACAATGATCGAAGAACACATCGAGAATGATCCCGGCATAGCGCCGCCGCTCCCGTGGGAAACGGCCAAGCGATTGCAGCACCAGCGGGTGGCTGTCGGTGAACACATCGATCTGCCGGTGCAGGCGGATCGCCGCCTCCAGCGGCACGGGGAAACGCCCGGCCAACGGCCCTTTGACGAAATCCCCATAGAGGCTGCCAAGCAATTGCTCGGGTTGCTGGCCGCCCAGATGAAGGTGTGCGAGATAGTTCATGAGCGCAGTCTAGCACTAGACCAACCTATATCGTTATAACCCGATATAGCGATTTACGCTGAGCTAAGAACCTCTTCATATTTGTATATCGCGAAATACCGATTTATATTTCGCCACATCGCGATATACCGCTACACAACCATGAGCCCAACCATGCCTCTCGATCTCGACGAAATAATAAAAGCCCTGGCCCACCCAGTACGGCGAGAAATCCTCAACTGGCTGAAGGATCCCGACGTGCAGTTTCCTGACCAGCACCACAGCACCGAGCACGGTGTCTGCGCCGGCCAGATCGACCAACGCTGCGGCCTGTCGCAGTCCACGGTCTCGGCCCACCTGGCCACATTGCAACGTGCGGGCCTGATCAGCAGCCAGAAAATCGGGCAGTGGCATTTTTTCAAACGCAACGAGGAAACCATTCAGGCCTTCCTCAAGCAGATGAGCCAAGAGCTCTGACAAGGACCTTGCAATGCCCCTTTCACTAATCATCCTGGCGCTCAGCGCCTTCGCCATCGGCACCACCGAGTTCGTCATCATGGGCCTGCTGCCCGATGTCGCGGCGGACCTCGGTGTGTCGATTCCCGGCGCCGGCTGGCTGGTCACCGGTTACGCCCTGGGCGTGGCCATCGGTGCGCCGTTCATGGCCCTGGCCACTTCTCGGCTGCCGCGCAAAGCTGCCCTGATCGCCCTGATGGGAGTCTTTATCGTCGGTAACCTGCTGTGTGCGGTGGCCAGCGATTACAACCTGCTGATGTTCGCCCGGGTGGTTACCGCTCTGTGTCACGGTGCCTTCTTCGGTATCGGCTCGGTGGTTGCCGCCAGCCTGGTACCGGCCAATCGCCGCGCTTCGGCAGTAGCCCTGATGTTTACCGGTCTGACCCTGGCCAACGTGCTGGGTGTGCCGCTGGGCACCGCGCTGGGTCAGGAGTACGGCTGGCGCTCGACGTTCTGGGCCGTAACCGTCATCGGTGTGATTGCCCTGATCGGCCTGATTCGCTTCCTGCCGTTTCGCCATGATGAGGAAAAGCTCGACATGCGCGCCGAACTGGCGGCCCTCAAGGGCGCAGGCATCTGGTTGTCGCTGTCGATGACCGTACTGTTCTCGGCCTCGATGTTTGCCCTGTTCACCTATGTCGCGCCGCTGCTGGGCGATGTCACCGGTGTTTCACCGCGTGGCGTGACCTGGACCCTGCTGTTGATCGGTGTTGGCCTGACCCTGGGCAACATTGTCGGCGGCAAGCTGGCTGACAAACGCCTGGGCGCCACTCTGGTCGGTGTGTTTGCCAGCATGGCGGTGATTTCCACCGTCCTCAGCTGGACCAGCGTTGCCCTGATCCCGGCCGAGATCACCTTGTTCCTCTGGGCCACCGCAGCCTTTGCCGCCGTACCGGCGCTGCAGGTCAACGTGGTCACCTTCGGCAAGGCCGCACCGAACCTGGTGTCGACCCTCAACATCGGCGCTTTCAACCTGGGCAACGCCCTGGGCGCCTGGGTCGGCGGCACGGTAATCGCTCAAGGACTGGGCCTGACCCGCGTACCACTGGCCGCCGCCGCACTGGCCGTGCTGGCCCTGATCGTCACCCTGATTACCTTCAGCCAGCGCGGCAACAACGCCGAACTGGCACCTGCCACTCACTGATCTGCCTTGAGGTTTATATGACGACTATTTTCGATCCGATCACCCTCGGCGACCTCGAATTGCCGAACCGCATCATCATGGCACCGCTGACCCGCTGCCGCGCCGACGAAGGCCGGGTACCCAACGCGTTGATGGCCGAGTACTACGTACAACGGGCCAGCGCCGGGCTGATCCTCAGCGAAGCCACCTCGGTAACGCCGATGGGCGTCGGTTACCCCGACACCCCGGGTATCTGGTCCAACGACCAGGTGCGCGGCTGGACCAACGTCACCAAGGCCATCCATGGTGCTGGCGGGCGGATTTTCCTCCAGCTGTGGCACGTCGGGCGCATCTCGCACCCGCTCTACCTCAACGGTGAAACCCCGGTAGCACCAAGCGCGATCCAGCCCAAGGGCCACGTCAGCCTGGTCCGTCCACTGGCCGATTACCCGACGCCACGGGCCCTGGAAACGGAAGAAATCGCCGATATCGTCGAGGCCTACCGCACCGGCGCCGAGAACGCCAAGGCCGCAGGTTTTGACGGCGTTGAAGTGCATGCCGCCAACGGCTACCTGCTCGACCAGTTCCTGCAGAGCAGCACCAACCAGCGCAGCGACGAGTACGGTGGGTCGCTGGAAAACCGTGCACGCCTGCTGCTGGAAGTAACCGATGCGGTGATCGAGGTATGGGGTGCGCAACGCGTGGGTGTGCATCTGGCGCCGCGGGCCGATTCCCATGACATGGGCGACGCCAATCGTGCTGAAACCTTCACCTATGTGGCCCGTGAACTGGGCAAACGCGGGATTGCCTTCATCTGCTCGCGGGAAAAAGAAGGTGATGACAGTATCGGCGCATTGATCAAGGAAGCCTTCGGTGGCCCTTACATCGTCAACGAACGCTTCACCAAGGCCAGTGCCAATGCTTCACTGGCCAGCGGCAAGGCGGATGCGGTGGCCTTTGGCGTTCCGTTCATCGCCAACCCCGACCTGCCGGCTCGCCTGGCCGCCGATGCGCCGCTGAACCAGGCGCATCCTGAAACCTTCTATGGCAAGGGGCCGGTGGGCTACATCGATTATCCGCGGATGTAAAAAAACATCGCGGGGCAAGCCCGCTCCCACAGTTGTCACACCACTGTGGGAGCGGGCTTGCCCCGCTACCGGTTCCCCATCCATCAAGGCCATGCATTGATCTTCTTTTTCA
>NZ_JBMOWO010000032.1:0-29409 GCF_049310525.1 Pseudomonas sp. GZD-222 | reverse complement strand
AAAGGGGGGGAAAGTCTCCCCCACGAGTTTTCCAACCCTGTGGGGGGGGGGTCTTCCCCCCGCTATAGGTTCACCATCAATCAAGGCCGTGCATTGATCTGCTGTTGCAGGTTCTGCACCTGGCTTTGCAGGGTAGTGATGCTACGGCTCATCTGTCGGCGGAACGCATCGAACTCGGCAACCGAAGCGCCAGCCGCAACAGGCGCCGCCGGACGATTCTCCTGCTCGCTTTTGAGCACCAGCAGATCCTGTTCCAGACGCTCGATGGCAGCATTCGGATTACCCAGCTTCTTCAGCGCGGCAACCTCGCCAGTCAGGCTGTTGATCTGGGTATCGAGCTTGCCGCCGTCCACCTGAGCCGCTTTCAAGGCCGCCAGTTCGCTGTTTACCGCTTTCAATTGGGCCTGCAACTCAACCTGCAACTTGGCAACTGCCGCCTGTTGCTCAGTGGCCTGCGCCAACACTTGCTCCAGGCGCTTGCCGAGGTCGCCCGTCTGCCCGGCAACACCTTGCTGCTGCTGTTTCTGTTCGACCAGGTTGGCTTGCAACTGCTTGATCTGCAGCTTCAACGCTTCGCTACCGCTGTTGACATTGGATTCACTGGCATCGACTTTGCCGCTAATAGCCTGCAAGCGCCCTGCGGCTTCCTCGCTGATGCGGGCAAAGCTTTCCTGGGTCGCCACCAGTTGCTGCTCCATCAACGACACCTGCTGGAAACTCCACCAGCCCAGGCCCGCCAAGGCGATGAATGATGCCGCCAACAACGCCCACAATGGCCCGGTACTGGCCGCCCGTGGCGCCTTGCGCGCCCCCGCTACCAGCGGCCCACGGTCTGCCGGCAGCCGGTCAAAGTCATCGTCATCCCGCGTACTGGCACGCAGGGTCGGGACATTGTCGAAATCGTCTTGAGCATCGTTACGCATGGGAGCCTTCAACCGCTGTAATAGCAAATGGGCACTAGTATAAACCGCTTACACGGCGCACTGATCGACCGCAAAGTCGTTTACGGGTTCACTGCTGCGGCGTCTGAGCCTTCCACCAGCCACAGAATTCATCCAGCGCCGTCCACAGGCTGACCGTGGGTCGGTAATCCAGTAACTGCCGGGCGCGATTGATATCCAGGGTGAAATCCTTGCTCATCGCCTGCATGGTCAAGCGCGACAGGGTCGGTTGTGGACGCCCGGGCCAGAGCAGGCAAGCCCCTTCATTGACTGCCGCCAGGCTGTAGGCCAGGCCGAAGGAGCGGTAGCGGGTGACCTGCGGCAACTGCATCTGGCGCATTACATAATTGACCACATCCCACAACGGCAATGGATGACCGTTACTGATGTTGTAGGCCTGGCCCAGCGCCGGCTCATCGGCGAACAACGCGCTGAGCAGCGCTTCATTAAGGTTTTGCACACTGGTGAAATCGACCTTGTTCAAGCCGTTGCCGATAATCGCCAGGCGGCGTTTGCGCTGCATCTGCAACAACCGCGGGAAAATGCTCACGTCACCCGCTCCGGTGACGAAGCGTGGACGCAGTGCCAGGACCTCAAGGCCAAACTCCTGGGCACCAAAAACCTTTTGCTCCGCCAGGTACTTGGTCGCCCCATAGTGATCATGGAAGCGCCGTGGCACCTGCTCTTCATTGATGTTCAGCTGCGAACGGCCGTTGAAATAGATCGACGGCGACGACAGGTGCACCAGGCGGCGCACGTGCTCTTTTAGGCACGCCTCGACCACGTTCTCGGTGACCACGACGTTGCCCTGGTAGAAATCCTGGTAACGCCCCCAGTTACCCACCGCCCCGGCGCAATGCACCACGGCATCGACCCCCTGACACAGACGCCGGGCCAGCTCTGCGTCACCCAGGTCGCCGGCAATGAACTGTGCGCCACGCCGCACCAGGTGCTCGACGCCCTCGGCACGGCGGCCGTTGACCCGAACCTCAAGACCCTGCTCCAGGGCAAAGCGCGCAAAGCGCCCGCCAATAAAGCCGCTTGCGCCGGTGACCAGAATTCGCATGTACCACTCCGCCTTACCAAATTTCAGATCCTGCTGACGCTGCCAGCGCTTACAAGGGCACCAGCCATTGCCGGGCAGTCTGTCGCAGGTGTTCGGTCAATTGCCCGAGCAGTTGTCCGCCATTGCGCCAATGATGCCAGTACAAGGGGACGTCGATGGGTTTATCCGCAGAAATTTCTACCAGAAGCCCGCTCGCCAGTTGCTCACGTACCTGCAGTTCCGGCACCAGCCCCCAGCCCAGACCTGCTTCGGTCATGCGCAAGAAACCCTCGGATGAAGGACACAAGTGATGCAGGAAACCATCCGCCATGCCGAGTGAAGCCAGATAACGATGCTGCAGAAAATCATCCGGCCCGAACACCAGCGCCGGCGTGCGTGACAAGCGCCTGGCGTCGAAACCCTCGGCAAAGTAGCGGGCCATGAAGGCCGGGCTGGCCAGGGCGCGGTAACGCATGGCCCCCAACAGTACGCTGCGGGCACCGGCCACAGGACGTTCGCTAGCACAAAGACACGCCGCCACCTCGCCGGCGCGCATGCGTTTCAGACCAACTTCCTGGTCCTCTACCACCAGGTCCAGCAATACCTGTTGCTCGGCGCAAAAGGTACCGACCGCGCCTGCCCACCAGGTGGCCAGGCTGTCGGCGTTAAGGGCAATACGCAAATGTTCGGGCATCCCCTCGTCGTTCAGCGCTGGCACCTGACTTTGCAGATCGCGCTCCAGCAGCCGCACCTGCTGTACATGGTTGAGCAAACGGCGGCCGACATCGGTCGGGGTGGGCGGATTGGCGCGTATCAACACCGGCTGCCCAACCCGCGCCTCTAGCAACTTGATGCGTTGGGAAATCGCCGATTGCGATAATCCCAGCACTTGCGCCGCGCGCTCGAAACCGGCCTGCTCGATGACCGCCGCGAGCGCGGAAAGCAGTTTGTAATCGAACATTATTTTTCCTAATGCCAGATCAGCTTTATTTGTTTTTCTTATACAGATGCAGCCCGCAGAATGGCCAGCATCTTCTTTAGATTTTTAGCGCCAGCGCCCTGCTGGTGCCTGCGGAGCATCCCCCTATGTGGCAAAGCTACCTGAACGGCCTGCTGGTCGCCTTCGGCCTGATCATGGCGATCGGCACCCAGAACGCCTTCGTCCTGGCACAGAGCCTGCGCCGTGAACACCATTTGCCGGTGGCGGCACTCTGTGTGTTCTGCGATGCCCTGCTGGTCGCGGCCGGGGTGTTCGGCCTGGCTACAGTGCTGGCACAGAACCCGACGCTACTGGCAGTGGCGCGTTGGGGCGGTGCCGTCTTCCTGATCTGGTACGGCAGCAAGGCTTTGTTGCGCGCCTGCTCGCAGCAAAGCCTGGAACAAGGTGAAGGCCAGGGTCAGCGCTCACGTCGAGCGGTGCTGCTCAGTGCCCTGGCAGTAACCCTGCTCAACCCTCACGTGTACCTGGATACGGTGCTGTTGATTGGCTCTCTCGGCGCCCAGCAGACCGTTCCCGGCGCCTATGTGGCCGGGGCGGCCAGCGCTTCGCTGCTGTGGTTCTTCACCCTCGCCCTCGGCGCCGCCTGGCTTGCACCCTGGCTGGCGCGTCCCGGCACCTGGCGCCTGCTGGACCTGATGGTTGCGGTGATGATGTTTGCCGTGGCCGCTCAGCTGATCTTCACCTGAGTGCCACTCGTCTGTCGCCAGCAAAGGCTCTGGAACCTCTTTCCCATACACTTGTTGCGTGGTTAAGCACAGGGCCGGGTGCTATGATCCAGCCCTTGCGTCGCAAAGAGTACAAACTCCCCGACGCACACCGGCCGCCCGTGATCGGCCTTGCGCTCACCGCATCAGACCTGATTAGGAGAATCACCATGGCTTTTGAATTGCCGCCGCTGCCTTACCCACACGACGCCCTGCAGCCGCACATCTCCAAGGAAACCTTGGAATACCACCACGACAAGCACCACAACACCTATGTCGTGAACCTGAACAACCTGGTGCCAGGCACCGAGTTTGAAGGTAAAACCCTGGAAGAGATCGTCAAGTCTTCCTCGGGCGGTATCTTCAACAACGCCGCTCAGGTCTGGAACCACACCTTCTACTGGAACTGCCTGGCGCCAAATGCCGGCGGCCAACCTACCGGTGCCCTGGCTGAAGCCATCAACGCTGCGTTCGGCTCGTTCGACAAGTTCAAGGAAGAGTTCACCAAGACTTCCGTTGGCACCTTCGGCTCCGGCTGGGGCTGGCTGGTGAAAAAGGCTGATGGCTCCCTGGCCCTGGCCAGCACCATCGGCGCCGGCTGCCCGCTGACCAGCGGCGACACTCCGCTGCTGACCTGCGACGTCTGGGAACACGCCTACTACATCGACTACCGCAACCTGCGTCCTAAGTACGTCGAGGCGTTCTGGAACCTGGTCAACTGGAAGTTCGTTGCCGAGCAGTTCGAAGGCAAGACCTTCACCGCTTAAGCGGATACCAAGAAAAAACCCGGCCAGTCCGGGTTTTTTTTCGCCTGCATGAGGGCGACTGGCTCTTGCCCCAAACTGATACCGCGCTAACATCAAACCTTGGGAAGTTTGCTTCCAGGATTAAAGTCGCAAGGCCGGGCAACCGATACATTGATAGCGGGAATACCATCACCTTCCGGGTAGGGTAAGTTCTGCCAACGGCCGATAGTGGATTGCCAAGAATGATGGCAAAATGATGCCATGCGCATGGATTAAGGAAACCCCATTGAAGCTGGAACTCAAGAACAGCTTATCGGTCAAGTTGCTCAGGGTCGTACTGCTCTCGGCACTGGTGGTCGGTGTCGTTCTCAGTTGTGCGCAGATTGTCTTTGATGCCTACAAGACGCGTCAGGCAGTGGCCAGTGACGCCCAGCGAATTCTCGACATGTTCCGCGATCCTTCAACCCAGGCGGTCTATAGCCTGGACAAGGAAATGGGCATGCAGGTCATGGAGGGCTTGTTCCAGGACGAGTCCGTGCGCATGGCCTCCATCGGTCATCCCAACGAAACCATGCTCGCCGACAAGTCCCGGCCGCTGCAGGAGTCGACCACACGCTGGTTGACCGACTTGATTCTCGGTCAGGAACGGACCTTCACCACGCAACTGGTGGGTCGTGGTCCCTACAGCGAATACTATGGCGACTTGAGCATCACTCTGGACACGGCGTCCTATGGCGCAGGGTTCCTGGTCAATTCGGTGATCATTTTCATCTCCGGCGTGCTGCGCGCCCTGGCCATGGGCCTGGTGCTGTACCTGGTCTATCACTGGATGTTGACCAAACCGCTGTCGAAGATCATCGAGAACCTCACCCAGATCAATCCCGACCGTCCCAGCCAGCATCAACTGCCGTTGATCAAAGGCCACGAACGCAACGAGCTGGGTCTGTGGGTCAACACCGCCAACCAGCTGCTCGCTTCGATCGAACGCAATACCCATTTGCGTCACGAGGCCGAAAACAGCTTGCTGCGCATGGCCCAGTACGATTTCCTCACCGGTCTGCCCAACCGCCAGCAACTGCAGCAGCAACTGGACAAGATCCTCGTCGACGCCGGCCGCCTGCAGCGCCGGGTCGCGGTGCTGTGCGTCGGCCTTGACGACTTCAAAGGTATCAACGAGCAGTTCAGCTATCAGGCCGGCGACCAACTGCTGCTGGCCCTGGCCGATCGCTTGCGCGCCCACAGTGGCCGCCTCGGTGCGCTGGCGCGCCTGGGTGGCGACCAGTTCGCCCTGGTCCAGGCCGATATCGAGCAGCCCTACGAAGCGGCAGAACTGGCGCAAAGCATTCTCGATGACCTGGAGGCACCCTTCGCCCTCGATCATCAGGAGATCCGCCTGCGGGCCACCATCGGCATCACCCTCTTCCCTGAGGATGGCGACAGCACTGAGAAGCTGCTGCAAAAAGCCGAGCAGACCATGACCCTGGCCAAGACCCGCTCGCGCAACCGCTATCAGTTCTATATCGCCAGCGTCGACAGCGAAATGCGCCGCCGACGCGAGCTGGAAAAAGACCTGCGCGAAGCACTACCGCGCAATCAGCTGTACCTGGTCTACCAACCGCAGATCAGCTACCGCGATCATCGCGTTGTCGGCGTCGAGGCACTGCTGCGCTGGCAGCATCCGGAACTGGGCATGGTCCCGCCAGACCAGTTCATCCCCCTGGCCGAGCAGAACGGCAACATCATCACCATCGGCGAATGGGTACTCGACCAGGCTTGCCGACAGCTGCGCGAATGGCATGACCAGGGCTTCAGCGAATTGCGCATGGCGGTCAACCTGTCGACCGTGCAACTGCACCACAACGAACTGCCGCGCGTGGTCAACAATCTGTTGCAGATCTACCGCCTGCCGCCGCGCAGCCTGGAGTTGGAGGTGACCGAAACCGGCCTGATGGAAGACATCAGTACCGCCGCCCAACATCTGCTGAGCCTGCGCCGCTCCGGCGCACTGATCGCCATTGACGATTTCGGTACCGGCTACTCTTCGCTCAGCTATCTGAAATCATTGCCACTGGACAAGATCAAGATCGACAAGAGCTTCGTTCAGGACCTGTTCGATGACGACGACGATGCCACCATCGTTCGCGCCATCATCCAGTTGGGCAAGAGCCTGGGCATGCAGGTGATCGCGGAAGGTGTGGAAACTGCCGAACAGGAGGCCTACATCATTGCCCAAGGCTGTCATGAGGGGCAGGGCTATCACTACAGCAAACCCTTGCCGGCCCGGGAACTGACCGCCTTCCTCAAGCAGGCGCAGCGCAACCAGGTTTCAATTCTCTAAACCCCTGAAGACATTGCATCAACGGGCAGCAACACGCATTTGAATATTTACGTGCCTGCCTCTTTACACAAAATGCAAATCTTTCGCATTATGTTGCAGTTTTGCGTACTCCGGTACGCCTGTCCAACCTCTCGACGCAGGAATTCGCCATGATTCGTATGCCTCTGGCCACCGCCAGTCTGTTGGCCATTGCCATCTCTCTCGCCGGTTGCGGCGATGACAAGGACAAGGCCGCCGCTCCGCAAGCCCAGGCTCCGGCTGCCAGCGCAGCTGCTCCGGCTGCTGCAGGCAACGTCGATGAGGCCGCCGCCAAGGCCGTGGTCAAGCACTACGCCGACATGGTTCACGCCGTCTACAGCGACTCGCTGAGCACCGCCAAGACCCTGCAAACCGCCATCGACGCTTTCCTCGCCACCCCTAACGACGACACCCTG
The DNA here is from genome assembly GCF_049310525.1 of Pseudomonas sp. GZD-222. Lineage (NCBI taxonomy): Bacteria > Pseudomonadati > Pseudomonadota > Gammaproteobacteria > Pseudomonadales > Pseudomonadaceae > Pseudomonas > Pseudomonas sp. GZD-222. The sequence continues at coordinate 22,201 of NZ_JBMOWO010000032.1, read as the reverse complement.
AAAGCCGCCAAGGCTGCCTGGGTCGCCTCGCGCGTGCCTTACCTGCAGAGCGAAGTGTTCCGCTTCGGCAACACCATCGTCGACGACTGGGAAGGTCAAGTGAACGCCTGGCCACTGGACGAAGGCCTGATCGACTACGTCGACGCCAGCTACGAGCACGCGCTGGGTAACCCGGGTGCTTCGGCCAACATCATCGCCAACACCGAGATCCAGGTCGGCGAAGACAAGATCGACGTCAAGGAAATCACCCCGGAAAAACTCGCCAGCCTGAATGAGCTGGGCGGTTCCGAAGCCAACGTTGCCACCGGCTACCACGCCATCGAATTCCTCCTCTGGGGCCAGGACCTCAACGGTACCGGCCCGGGTGCTGGTGCCCGTCCAGCCTCTGACTATCTGGAAGGCAAAGGCGCCACCGGCGGTCACAACGAGCGTCGCCGCGCCTACCTCAAGGCCGTGACCCAACTGCTGGTCAAGGACCTGGAAGAAATGGTCGGCAACTGGGCGCCAAACGTCGCCACCAACTACCGTGCCACCCTGGAAGCAGAACCGGTCACCGACGGTCTGCGCAAGATGCTGTTCGGCATGGGCAGTCTGTCGCTGGGTGAACTGGCGGGCGAGCGCATGAAGGTTTCCCTGGAAGCCAACTCGCCGGAAGACGAGCACGATTGCTTCAGCGACAACACCCACTACTCGCACTTCTATGACGCCAAGGGCATCCGTAACGTCTACCTGGGCGAGTACACCCGCGCCGACGGCAGCAAGCTGACCGGCCCGAGCCTGTCGTCGCTGGTAGCCAAAGTCGATCCGGCCACCGACGCCACCCTCAAGGCCGACCTGGAAACCACCGAAGCGAAGATCCAGGTCATTGTCGACCACGCGCTCAAGGGTGAGCACTACGACCAGCTGATCGCTGCCGACAACGCTGCCGGCAACCAGATCGTGCGTGACGCCATCGCCTCGCTGGTCAAGCAGACCGGTGCGATCGAGCAGGCCGCAGGCAAACTGGGGATCTCCAATCTGAACCCGGATACTGCTGATCACGAGTTCTGATTCAGTAGGCAAGCCAGAAAAGGCGACCTTCGGGTCGCTTTTTTTATGCGTCAATTTATCGCGGGGCAAGCCCGCTCCCACCGATCTGGTGCCATCCCGGTGGGAGCGGGCTTGCCCCGCGATCAACAGCCCACCCCAGATTTCATCTAGCAAACGCAAATCCCTCTTATTCGAGGATCCTGAGCCTGCTAAGCTTGCACGCCGGTTTTTTGCTCAAGCTCAGGATCCTTGATGTCTTCGTTGCTGTTCCGTCTCAGCCCGCTGCTTCTGGCCACGACCCTGGTCGCCTGTGACGACGCCCCGCGTTTCACTCAGGCTGAGCCTGGCGAAGCCTTCGCCGGAGGCCAGACGACAGTCAACAAGCGCGATCAGAATGCCTACTCCATGCCCTCGGCCAACCTCGCGCCGAGCCGACGCCTGGACTTCAGCGTGGGCAACAGCTTCTTTCGCAACCCTTGGGTGATTGCCCCGGCGACCACCACTGCCCGTGATGGCCTGGGTCCGTTGTTCAATACCAACGCCTGCCAGAACTGCCATATCAAGGACGGCCGCGGCCATCCGCCGGGCCCCGGCGCCAAGCATGCCGTGTCGATGATCGTGCGCCTGTCGATCCCCGATCAGCCGCACTACGCCAAAGTCATTGAGCAACTGGGCATCGTTCCTGAACCCGTCTATGGCGGTCAGTTCCAGGACATGGCGGTTCCCGGTGTTACGCCAGAAGGGAAAGTGCGAGTCGAATACACGCCGGTACCGGTGACGTTCAAAGACGGTACTCAGGTAGAGCTGCGCCAGCCATCCCTGCAGATCAGCCAGCTCGGTTACGGCCCGATGCACCCCGACACCCGCTTTTCCGCCCGGGTCGCGCCGCCGATGATTGGCCTGGGTCTGCTCGAAGCCATCCCCGAGGCCGACCTCCTGGCCAATGCCGATCCGCATGATCGCAATGGCGACGGCATCCGTGGTCGCCCCAACCAGGTCTGGGACGATGCCCTGGGCAAAACCGTGATGGGCCGTTTCGGCTGGAAAGCCGGACAACCGAACATCAACCAGCAGAACGTGCATGCGTTCTCCGGTGACATGGGCCTCACTTCCACCTTGCGGCCCGTCGATGACTGCACCCCGGCACAGATCGACTGCCTCAAGGCGCCCAATGGCAACGGCGCCAATGGCGAGCAAGAGGTCAGCGACAACATTGCCCGCCTGGTGCTGTTCTACACCCGCAACCTGGCAGTGCCGGTCCGCGCGGACGTCGACTCGCCTCAGGTGCTGGCCGGCAAGAACCTGTTCCACCAGGCCGGCTGCCAGAGTTGCCACACCCCAAGTTTCACTACCGCTACCAACGCTGCCGAGCCGGAACTGGCCAATCAGCTGATCCGCCCCTACAGCGATTTGCTGTTGCACGATATGGGCCCGGGCCTGGCTGACAACCGCACCGAGTTTGCCGCCAGCGGCCAGGATTGGCGTACCCCGCCCCTCTGGGGCATCGGCCTGACCCAGACTGTCAGCGCCCAAGCCGGATTTCTTCACGATGGCCGCGCCCGCAACCTGCTTGAAGCCGTGCTGTGGCACGGCGGCGAAGCCGAAGCGGCCAAGCAACACGTCTTGACCTTCAATGCCGAGCAACGCGCCGCGTTGTTGGCGTTCCTGAATTCACTTTAACAAAGGAGCCGGGCATGTTCCGTCCGAAACTGTTGTTCACCAGCCTCGCCGCCCTTGCCCTGGGCGCCTGCTCGCCGCAGGACCCGCAGGCTGTGACTTCCGCTGCGATCGCCAAGCAGGTGATCCTGCCGACCTACAGCCGCTGGGTCGAAGCCGACCGTCAACTGGCGGTCAGCGCCCTGGCCTACTGCGAAGGCAAGGCTGACCTGGCAACCGCCCGCGCCGACTTCCTCCACGCACAAAAAGCCTGGGCCGAACTGCAGCCGCTGTTGATCGGACCGTTGGCGGAAGGCAACCGCGCCTGGCAGGTACAGTTCTGGCCAGACAAGAAGAACCTGGTCGGTCGTCAGGTCGAGCAACTGGTCAGCGCAGACAAACCGGTCGATGCCGCCAGCCTGGCCAAGTCCAGCGTAGTGGTGCGTGGCCTGTCCGCCTACGAGTACATCCTCTTCGACAGCAAGCCAGACGTCGCCAGCGCCGAGCAGAAAGCCCGTTACTGCCCGCTGCTGGTCGCCATCGGCGAGCACCAGAAAGCCCTGGCCGAAGAGATCCTCAAGGGCTGGAACAACACCGACGGCATGCTCGCGCAGATGACCAAGTTCCCCAACCAGCGCTATGCCGACTCGCACGAAGCCATCGCCGACCTGCTGCGTGCCCAGGTCACCGCCCTGGACACTCTGAAGAAAAAACTCGGCGCGCCCATGGGTCGTCTGAGCAAAGGTATTCCACAACCACTGCAGGCTGAAGCCTGGCGCAGTCATTCCTCGCTCAAGAGCCTGGAAGCCAGCCTGACCGCCGCACAAACCGTCTGGGTCGGTGTGGATAACCAAGGTCTGCGCGGCCTGCTCGGCAAAGATCAGAAAGCCCTGGCCGACAAGATCGATGCCGCCTACGCCAACGCGCTCAAGCTGCTGAACGCCAATCAGAAGCCGCTGGGTGAACTGCTCGACGACGAAGCCGGTCGCCAGCAACTCAATGCAATCTATGACAGCCTCAATGTCGTCCACCGCCTGCACGAGGGCGAGCTGGCCAAGGCGTTGGGCATTCAGCTGGGCTTCAATGCCAACGACGGTGACTGATCATGTTGCGACGCCAGGCTCTCAAACTCGGTAGCGTTCTGCTCAGCGCCCTCACCCTGGGCGGCTGGACCCTGTTTCGCGGCAAGGACAGCGGCCCCCTGCTGCTCTCGGCGCGCGACGACAGCGACGGCAAACACTATGCCGTCGGCTATCGCCTGGACGGCACTCAGGTGTTCGCCACCGAAGTGGCCCAGCGTTGCCACGACATCATCAACCACCCCGAGCAGCCGATTGCCCTGTTCGTCGCCAGACGCCCCGGCACCGAGAGCTACCTGATCGACTTGCGCGATGGCCGTTTGCTGCAGACCATCGCTTCGCAACCGAACCGGCACTTCTACGGCCACGCGGTGATCCACAAGAGCGGCGAATGGCTGTACGCCACCGAGAACGACACCACCGATCCCGGCCGCGGCGTACTCGGTGTCTACCGCTTTGACGGCGAACGCCTGATCCACAGCGGCGAAATTTCCACCCACGGCATCGGCCCGCATCAGGTGTCGTGGATGCCCGATGGCGAAACCCTGGTGGTCGCCAATGGCGGTATTCGTACCGAAGCCGAAAGCCGCGTGGAGATGAACCTCGACGCCATGCAGCCGAGCCTGGTACTGATGCAGCGCGATGGCACCCTGCTGAGCAAGGAAGTCCTGGCGCAGCAGATGAACAGCGTGCGTCACCTGGCAATTGCCAACGATGGCACCATCGTTGCCGGCCAGCAGTTCATGGGTACGGGCGACGAAACTGCCGAGCTGCTGGCGATCAAACGGCCCGGGCAAGCCTTCCAGGCGTTTGCGGTGCCCGAGCAGCAATTGCAATCGATGGCCAACTACACTGCCAGCGTGGCGATTCACAGCGAGTTGCGCCTGGTGGCGCTCACCGCCCCGCGCGCCAACCGTCTGTTCATCTGGGACCTGGATACCGCTCAGGTGCGCCTGGATGCACCAATGCCGGACTGCGCCGGTGTCGGCGCGGTGGCCGATGGTTTTGTCGTCACCTCCGGCCAGGGCCGTTGCCGGCTCTATGATTGCCGCAAGAGTGAGTTGATCGGCCAACCGCTGCAGCTGCCCTCCGGTCTATGGGATAACCACCTGCACCTGGCCTGAGTTTTCCATCTGAGAAATAGCCGGGAACACAGGCTTCCCTGGCCCGGTCAAACGAGTAATATTCGGCTACAGCGCACGTGGGCAGGATCGCCCGCAGTCGTGCCAAACGAACAATAAATCGTATCCAAGGAACTGGACTATGCTGCGCCGCCGCATGCTCATCATGTTAGGTGTTGTGTTGCTGCTCGTGCTGATTCTGGGGGGCTACAAAGCGTTCTCCATTTATCAACAGGTGCAGATGTTCTCGGCCCCCAAGCCCCCGATCAGCGTGGCGGCGGCCGAGTCCAGCGAGCGCGCCTGGCAAAATCGCCTGCCCGCAGTTGGCAGCCTCACCGCCCTGCAGGGCGTCGATCTGCGGCTGGAAACCGACGGTACGGTGAAAAACCTGCAGTTCGAGTCCGGGCAGAAGGTCAGCAAGGGCCAACCCCTGCTGCAACTGGACAGCGATGTCGAGACCGCGCTGCTCGGTACCGCCCTGGCCGACCTGGGCCTTGCCCAGGTGGACTTCAATCGCGGCAGCCAGCTGGTAGGCAGCCAGGCAATTTCCCGTGGCGAGTTCGACCGCCTGAGCGCGCAGTACAAGCGCAACAAAGCGGTGGTCGATCAACTCAAGGCCGCCCTGGCCAAGAAAAGCATCAGCGCGCCCTTCAGTGGCACCATCGGTATCCGCCAGGTGGACGTCGGCGACTACCTGGCCAGTGGCACAGTGATCGCTACCCTGCAGGACCTGAGCAGTCTGTATGTCGATTTCTTTGTCGCCGAACAGGCAGTGCCCAAGCTGAGCATCGGCCAGCAGGTGCTGGTCAGTGTCGCCGCCTACCCGCAACAGACCTTCCCCGGCACCATCAGCGCCATCAACCCCAAAGTCGAAGACAGCACCCGCAACGTACAGGTACGCGCCACCCTGGCCAATCCTGACGGCAAGCTGTTGCCGGGGATGTTCAGCAGTTTGCAGATCCTGCTGCCAAGCCCGCAACCCCAGGTGGTGGTGCCGGAGAGTGCGGTGACCTACACCCTTTACGGCAACTCGGTGTACGTCGCCGTGCCGAAAAAGACCGAAGATGGCCAGGTAACGAAAAACGCCGAGGGGCAGCCGGAGCTGATCGCCGAACGCCGCTTTGTCGACACCGGCGAGCGCCGCGATGGCCTGGTGGTGATCAACAAGGGCCTCAAGGCCGGTGAGCAGGTGGTGACCGCAGGCCAGCTGAAACTGACCCAGGGTGCATTAATCAGCATCAGCCCGGACAAGACCCTGCAAGCCCCAGAGAACAATCACCAGTCGCGCGCCAACTGATCGAGGATGCGTCATGGCTTTTACCGATCCGTTCATCCGCCGTCCGGTGCTGGCCAGCGTGGTCAGCCTGTTGATCGTCCTGCTGGGCTTTCAGGCCTGGAGCAAACTGCCGATCCGTCAGTACCCGCAGATGGAAAACGCCCTGATCACGGTAACCACTGCCTACCCCGGGGCCAACGCCGAAACCATCCAGGGTTACATCACCCAGCCCATGCAGCAGAGCCTGGCGAGTGCCGAAGGCATCGACTACATGACTTCGGTGAGCCGGCAGAATTTTTCCGTGATCTCGATCTACGCACGGATCGGTGCCGACAGCGACCGCTTGTTCACCGAACTGCTGGCCAAGGCCAACGAGGTCAAGAACAAACTGCCGCAGGACGCCGAAGACCCGGTACTGAGCAAGGAAGCCGCCGATGCGTCGGCGCTGATGTACATCAGCTTCTACAGCAGTGAGTTGAGCAACCCGCAGATCACCGACTACCTGTCACGGGTGATCCAGCCCAAGCTGGCTACCTTGCCAGGCATGGCCGAAGCGGAGATCCTCGGCAACCAGCTGTTCGCCATGCGCCTGTGGATCGATCCGGTGAAACTCGCCGGTTACGGGCTGAGCGCCAATGAAGTGACCGATGCGGTACGGCGCTACAACTTCCTCTCGGCCGCCGGCGAGGTCAAGGGCGAGTACATCGTTACCAGCATCAACGCCACCACCGAACTGAAATCCGCCGAGGCCTTCGCCAACATCCCGCTCAAGACCAGCGGCGACAGCCGGGTATTGCTTGGCGATGTGGCACGGGTCGAGATGGGCGCGGAAAACTACGACACGGTCAGTTCCTTCGATGGCACACCCTCGGTCTACATCGGCATCAAGGCCACGCCCGGCGCCAACCCGCTGGATGTGATCAAGGAGGTACGCAAACTGCTGCCCGACCTGCGAAGTCAGTTGCCGCCCAACCTCAAGGCCTCGATCGCTTACGACGCCACTTTGTTTATCCAGGCGTCTATCGATGAGGTGGTGAAAACTCTGGTCGAAGCGGTGTTGATCGTCATCGTCGTGGTCTTCCTGTTCCTCGGCGCCTTGCGCTCAGTACTGATCCCGGTGATCACCATTCCGCTGTCGATGATCGGCGTACTGTTCTTCATGCAACTGATGGGCTACTCGCTCAACCTGCTGACCTTGCTGGCGATGGTATTGGCCATCGGTCTGGTGGTAGACGACGCGATCGTTGTGGTGGAAAACATCCACCGCCATATCGAAGAAGGCAAAACGCCGTTCGAAGCGGCGCTGGAAGGCGCCAGGGAGATCGCCATGCCGGTGGTGTCGATGACCATCACCCTGGCGGCGGTCTACGCCCCTATCGGCTTTCTGGAGGGCCTGACCGGGGCGCTGTTCAAGGAGTTCGCCCTGACTCTGGCCGGGGCAGTGATCATTTCCGGCATCGTCGCCCTGACTCTATCGCCAATGATGTGCGCCCTGCTGCTGCGCCATGACCCGAGTCCCAGCGGCCTGGCCCATCGCCTCGACATGCTCTTCGAAGGTCTCAAGGTGCGCTACCAGAAACTCTTGCATGGCACCCTCAACACGCGGCCGGTGGTGCTGGTGTTCGCGGTGATCGTGTTGTGCCTGATTCCGGTGTTCCTGATGTTCACCAAGAGCGAACTGGCCCCGGATGAGGACCAGGGTGTGATTTTCATGATGGCGACGGCGCCACAGCCAACCAACCTTGACTACCTGAGTGCCTACACCGACGAGTTCGTTGACATCTTCAAGGCGTTTCCCGAGTACTACTCCTCGTTCCAGATCAACGGCTTCAACGGTGTGCAATCGGGTATCGGCGGCTTCCTGCTCAAGCCCTGGAGCGAGCGCGAGCGTACCCAGATGGAGCTACTACCGCTGGTGCAAGGCAAGCTCGAAGGCATCGCCGGCCTGCAGATTTTCGGCTTCAACTTGCCCTCGCTGCCGGGCACTGGCGAAGGCCTGCCGTTCCAGTTCGTGATCAACACCGCCAACGACTACGCGTCACTGCTGGAGGTGGCCGAACGGGTCAAGGAGCGGGCCCAGGCGTCAGGCAAGTTTGCCTTCCTGGACATTGACCTGGCCTTCGACAAGCCCGAGGTGGTGGTCGATATCGATCGGGCCAAGGCCGCGCAGATGGGGGTATCCATGGATGCCCTGGGCGGTACCCTGGCGACACTGCTCGGCGAAGCGGAAATCAACCGTTTCACCATCGAAGGCCGCAGTTACAAAGTCATCGCCCAGGTTGAACGACCGTATCGCGACAACCCCGACTGGTTGAGCAATTACTATGTGAAAAACCAGCAAGGGCAAATGCTGCCGCTGGCGACCCTGATCACCATCAGCGACCGCGCCAGGCCGCGTCAGCTCAACCAGTTCCAGCAATTGAACGCCGCCATCATCCAGGGTGTGCCAATGGTCAGCATGGGCGAAGCGCTGGAGACCGTGCGCAACATTGCCCGCGAAGAAGCGCCACAGGGCTACGCCTTCGACTATGCCGGTGTCGCCCGGCAGTTCGTCCAGGAAGGCAGTGCGCTATGGGTGACGTTCGGCCTGGCCCTGGCGATTATCTTCCTGGTACTGGCAGCGCAGTTTGAGAGTTTTCGCGATCCACTGGTGATCCTGGTGACCGTGCCGTTGTCGATCTGCGGGGCACTGATTCCGCTGTTCCTCGGTGTTTCGAGTATGAACATCTACACCCAGGTCGGCCTGGTGACGCTGATTGGCCTGATCAGCAAGCACGGCATTCTGGTGGTCGAATTCGCCAATCAGTTACGCCTGCAAAAAGGATTGAGCGCCCGCGAAGCGGTGGAAGAAGCCGCAGCGATCCGCCTGCGCCCGGTGTTGATGACCACGGCGGCGATGGTGTTCGGCATGGTACCGCTGATTCTGGCCAGCGGCGCCGGGGCGGTGAGTCGCTTTGACATTGGTACGGTGATCGCCACCGGCATGTCGGTGGGCACTCTGTTCACCCTGTTCGTTCTGCCTTGCGTCTATACCCTGCTGGCGCGGGCCGATGTACCTCAGGTACAAACCCAGCCCGTCTGATCCTGCAAAAGCAAAAAGGCCTCGTCTTGGACGAGGCCTTTTTGCTGCGACAAACCCTGAGATCAGCCCGGCGCACGCCCCCCCTGACTGAGGCCAAACAGCAGCAACAGCAGGTCGTGGTCAGGCTTGGCATCCACCTGCGGCTTGATCAGCCTTGGCAGCGGGCACTGCATTGCCTTGTCGGCATGGCTGAACACCTGCGGCCCTGGCTCTTCCCAAGCAGCCATGGCAACCGTGGCCACCGCCAGGGCCGCCACGACAAACAAACCTCGAGCAATTTCTAGTTTCATTACTCTAAACCTTTGACAGCGCTGCCAAACGCCATCTGGTAAAAATAGAGCAGCTTTCGCCACTCTGCGTCATTGAATGACGAGTGGCGGCGCAACTGCTTCAGGTCATTGGCGGCTGCGCGATGGCAACTGATCCGTCGGCGGCACTTCTCCAGGTCCAGCAACGCCACTTCAGCACGGGCGTCGTCACCCTCGCCGATCACCTTGATGAACACGTGCTTGCCATACAGGCAGCCATGTTGCCAATGGCCACGGTGCATACGCACCAGGTTCTGCGCCAGGTCCTGCAGCATGCGCTCATGCAAGCCCTCGCTATAACGCTCACGTGCACCGTTGGCGTACCAGTTATCGGAATCCTCGAAGCCGTCCAGGGCCTCGCTGACCAGCAGCGCACGCCACTGATGATCGGCATCGCGCTCGACACCGCAATAAACGATATGCGGCACACGCACACCCAATTGCTCGAAGCTGTTGAGCGCATCGTACTCACGCAAAACCGTCGGGCGGCCGAACGGGTGCATCAGGCTGCGGTAGATATGGCCAATCTGACGCTTGGAATACAGCAATTGACCATTTTCATCGCTCAGCCGCTGTACACCACTTTCCCCACCCCGGCGCTGATTGGGTGCCTCGACCCATTCGCCCTGCTGTTGCCAGAAATGGTCAAAACGATTGTTCCCCGTCGTTGTTCCCGAGCGTTCTACCGCCATGCCCTGCTACCCCTTACGCAATACGTATACTCGCCACATGGCATAGAACGGTAAAAAGTCCAATCGTTCCTGAATGCGGAAACCGGCGGCCTGGAATTCTTCCTCAACCGTGGCAACCGGTAACACAAAACGGTTTTGATAGCTGGGCTTCCCGGTTTCAGCGTAACGACGCTTTTCGAGCTTCTGCCGACGCCAGGCTTTGAAATTACCGTCGACCCAAAGCGACAAAATCACGCTGTCTCGGGTAACACGTTGAAATTCAGAGAGAATAGTTTTCCGATGCGCCGCGTCACCGATGTGGTGCATCAGGCGCATACAGAAAATGCTGTCGACCGAGTTGTCAGGCAAATCAATTGCGAACGCTGATGTCTGCAAGGTTCGTACCCGCTCGACGATATGCGCTGGCTGCGACTTGGTGGCCGTCTCCAGCATCGCCTCGGAGTTGTCCGCACCGATGATCACCCGATTGGGCTTTTCCGCCAGCATCGGCCAGAAGCGACCGGCACCACACGGCAAGTCGAGAACCAGGCCAGGTTCGCCGGCCAACGCCAAGGCACGGCGAGCCAGTTGCTCGTCACGTTGATGAGACAAGCGCCGAGCCAGGCCGTCCTGATGCTTGAGAAAGTACTCCTGGGCATGTTGCTGGTCGTACTTTTCGGAAAACTCGAGTTTGATGGGGCTACGCATGGTGCATCTCCTGACTCCAATACTCCCACCTTAAGCAGGCAAGCGTTGGCGTCAGGTCATGCGCATGTGAAAAATTCGTGAGCTGGCTCGGTAAAAGTTACCGAATGTTTCATTGCATTTCGGTCAGGCGATCCGCGCCACCGTTCAAGTCCACGTGAAAGCTGCAACCGTGAGGCAGCATCGCCGTCAAACTCACGGCCCAGTTCTGGTCATCACAAATTCGCTGCACCAGTGACAGGCCCAGGCCAAGCCCCTCTCCTCGCCGCTCATCGCCGCGAACGAAAGGGCGGAACATGGCTTCACGCTGCTCCTCGGGAATCCCCACTCCACTGTCCTCGACCTTGAACCCCGTTGGCTCCAGGGTCAGGCGGATAAAGCCATAGTCGGTGTAATGCGCGGCGTTGCGCAGCAGGTTGCCCATTACCGCCTGCAGGAAAGTGGCGTTGTACAGCGTGGGCAATCCCGCCTTGGCGTCATAAACCAGCGTCAGGCCTTTCTGTTCGATGGTGTCGCGCCAGACACCAATCAGGTCATCCGCCACTTCCTTGAGACTCGCCTGCGATGCCACTGCCCCTTCATCGCGCTGGGCCCGGGCCAGCATCAGGAAGGTTTTCACCAGTTCCTGCATCTCTTCGGTGGCGCGGGCAATCCGTTCAACCTGGGAGCGCGCACGGGTGTCGATATTGGGATTGACCAACAGCAGCTCACAGGAGCTGGCCAGCACCATCAGCGGCGTGCGCAATTCATGACTGACGTCGCTGGTGAACAGGCGCTCACGCGTCAGGGCATCGCGCAGGCGACCCAGGGTATCGTCGAAGGCCACGGCCAGTTGACCGACTTCGTCAGCTGCGTAATCCGGCGCCAGCGGTGGTGCCAAACCCAGCAGTTGGTCGCGATGCCGCACTTGTTGCGCCAGGCGGATCACAGGGGCCATCACCCGACGGGCCAAGACCCAGCCAAGGAACACCGCCAACGCCAGGCTAAGAACGAACCCCACCACCACGACCGCGAACAGCACGCGCTCTCGCTCTTCAAAATCGCTCTGATCCTGCAGCAATACGTAGCGCCGCCCGTCCACCACTTCAACCATCGCATGATAGGACAGCTGTTCGCGAAACACTTCGTGAAAGCCGGGACTGAGGTGGCGCAAGTCCTTGGGCAGTTCGAAATCGTCTCGCCCGCCGCTGTAGTAGAACAGCTGGTCCGGACGCGGCCGATGGCTCCAGTCACTGACGTTGTCCATGCGCAGCAAGCGCTGCAGGTCGCCGCCCAGCACGGCCGAGATCAAGCGTTCTTCAACCAGATGCACAGTAGCAACGATACCGAAGGCGAATGCGCCAGCCACCAGCGCACTCATCAAGGCAAAAGCAATGATGATCCGCTGGGCAAGGCTCTGTTTAAACTCCATCACGGCCCTCGGCAAGGCGGTAACCCACGCCGTGGACGGTATGCAGCAGGGCTTTTTCAAACGGTTTGTCGATCACCTGGCGCAGTTGGTGAACATGGCTGCGCAGGCTGTCGCTGTCCGGGCAATCGTCACCCCACAGTGCCTCTTCCAGCACTTCACGGCGCAACACATGGGGGCTCTTCTGCATCAATACTGCCAATAGCTTCAAGCCAACCGGGTTGAGCTTGAGCAATTTGCCCTCGCGGGTAACCTCCAGGGTATCAAGGTCGTACACCAGGTCGCTGACTTGCAGAGTGCGGCGACCACCGCCTTGAGCCCGACGCAGCACCGCTTCAATGCGTGCAGCCAGCTCCGACAGCGCGAACGGCTTGAGCAGGTAGTCATCGGCACCGGAACGAAAGCCTTGCAGGCGGTCGTCGAGCTGATCGCGTGCGGTGAGCATGATTACCGGGGTGTCGCGCCGGGCGTCTTCACGCAGACGCTTGCACAGGGTATAGCCATCGATACCCGGGAGCATGATGTCGAGCACGATCAGGTCATAGTGTTCAGTGGCGGCCAGGTGCAACCCCGACAGTCCATCCTGGGCACAATCGACGGTGTAGCCTTTGAGGCCCAGATAGTCGGCCAGATTGGCAAGGATATCGCGGTTGTCTTCAACCAGTAGAATTCGCATGGGGGTTCTCCCGTCCGGGCCATTTGCCTGCTTGGCAGGCGCAGCTTACGGCCATCGGACACGCGCGGCTAGGGCGACGAAACTTTATTGCAGGCTAACGTTTTTTTCACTCAGTCTTCACAGACAGGTTATAGCGACTACTCGAGAATTGCCGGTCGGGACCGTCCCTTTCGACCTGCCTGGATCTGCCATGCCCCTACCTGCACCTTCTCGTCCGCTCAACCTGTGGATTGCTCTCGGCATCCCCGCCGTCATCGCCCTGACCCTTATTTTGCTGGAGTTGACCTCCCTGGACATGGATCTGGCCAAGCTGGTGTTCGACCCGGTAACGGGCCAGTTCATCGGGCGGCACAGTTATTTTCTCGAAGATATCCTGCACGACCGCGCCAAACAGGCAGTCATCGCCCTCAGTCTTGGGGCCATTATTGCCTTCATTTCCAGCTTCTTCTGGCACCGTCTCAAAGGCTGGCGTCGAGAGCTGGGGTATCTGGTGTTGGCCATGGCGCTATCAACCAGCTTCGTCACGCCGGTAAAAGCGGTGACCGCGGTTCAGTGCCCCTGGAGTCTGAAAGAGTTTGGTGGCAAGGAAACCTACAGCGAACTGCTAAGCCCTCGCCCCGCCACCGACAAGCCTGGTCGTTGCTGGCCCGGTGGTCATGCGGCCACTGGCTTCACCCTGTTTGCCCTGTTCTTCGCCCTGCGTGATCGCCGCCCGCGTCTGGCCCGTGCCGCGCTGCTGTTCGCGTTTGGCCTGGGGACAGTGTTTTCAATTGGGCGCATGCTGCAAGGCGCACACTTCTTTTCGCACAACGTATGGACAGCGGTGTTCTGTTGGCTGATCAGCCTGGGGTGTTACTACTGGGTGCTGTATCGCAAACCGGTGGTTGACTCAGCCGCAGCGGCAGCGCGACTTGCGCAACAGGCATAAAAAAGCCCCGCATATAGCGGGGCTTTTTCTCAAGCGGGTAAGGCTGGCTTACATCATGCCGCCCATGCCGCCCATGCCACCCATGCCGCCCATGTCTGGCATACCGCCGCCAGCAGAAGCTTCAACAGGAGCATCAGCAACCATGGCTTCGGTAGTGATCATCAGACCACCGATCGAAGCAGCAGCTTGCAGCGCCGAACGGGTTACCTTGGCTGGGTCCAGGATGCCCATTTCGATCATGTCGCCGTACTCGCCGGTAGCAGCGTTGTAACCGAAGTTGCCCGAACCTTGCTTGACCTTGTCGACCACTACGCTTGGCTCGTCGCCGGCGTTGGCAACGATCTGACGCAGAGGGGCTTCAACAGCGCGACGCAGCAGTTGGATACCAACGTTCTGGTCTTCGTTGTCGCCTTTGAGCTCGGAGATGGCCTGCAGCGAGCGCACCAGCGCAACACCACCGCCAGGCACCACGCCTTCTTCAACGGCTGCACGGGTAGCGTGCAGGGCGTCTTCAACGCGGGCTTTCTTCTCTTTCATTTCGACTTCGGTGCCAGCACCGACCTTGATCACGGCAACACCGCCAGCCAGTTTGGCCAGACGCTCTTGCAGTTTTTCACGGTCGTAGTCCGAAGAGGTTTCTTCGATCTGGGCACGGATCTGCTTGACGCGTGCTTCGATGTCGGCTTCCTGACCAGCACCATCGATGATGGTGGTGTTTTCTTTGGACAGGGTGACGCGCTTGGCGTTGCCCAGGTGCTCCAGGGTAGCGGATTCCAGGCTCAGGCCGATTTCTTCGGAGATCACGGTACCGCCGGTCAGGACGGCGATGTCCTGCAGCATGGCCTTGCGGCGGTCGCCGAAGCCAGGGGCCTTGACGGCAGCAACCTTGACGATGCCGCGCATGTTGTTGACTACCAGGGTAGCCAGCGCTTCGCCTTCAACGTCTTCAGCCACGATCAGCAGCGGACGGCCGGCTTTGGCAACAGCTTCCAGGACTGGCAGCAGTTCGCGGATGTTGGAGATCTTCTTGTCAACCAGCAGCAGCAGAGGGCCGTCCAGCTCGGCGACCATGGTGTCTGGCTTGTTGACGAAGTAAGGGGACAGGTAGCCACGGTCGAACTGCATGCCTTCTACGACCGACAGTTCGTTTTCCAGGCCCGAGCCTTCTTCAACGGTGATCACGCCTTCTTTACCGACTTTTTCCATGGCTTCGGCAATGATGTCGCCGATGGAGTTGTCGGAGTTGGCAGAGATGGTGCCTACCTGAGCGATGGCCTTGGAGTCGGCGCATGGCTTGGACAGGGACTTCAGCTCTTTGACGATGGCGATGGTAGCTTTATCGATACCACGCTTGAGGTCCATCGGGTTCATGCCGGCAGCAACGGCTTTCAGGCCTTCGCTAACGATGGCCTGAGCCAGAACGGTGGCGGTGGTGGTGCCGTCGCCAGCTTCGTCGTTGGCCTTGGAGGCAACGTCTTTGAGCAGCTGGGCGCCCATGTTTTCGAAGGCGTCTTTGAGTTCGATTTCTTTGGCAACCGACACACCGTCTTTGGTGATGGTCGGAGCGCCGAAGCTCTTGGCCAGAACAACGTTACGGCCTTTCGGGCCCAGGGTGGCTTTTACAGCGTCAGCCAGAACGTTGACACCAACGAGCATTTTCTTACGGGCGGAGTCGCCGAATTTTACGTCTTTAGCAGCCATGATCGTTTAATCCTTGAATACTTTGGAGTAACGGGAAACCAGCGGAATCAGCCTTCGATAACAGCGAGAATTTCGTTCTCAGCCATTACCAGCAGGTCTTCGCCGTCAACTTTCACAGTGTTGCTGCCCGAGTAAGGGCCGAAAACCACCTTGTCACCCACTTTCACGGCCAGCGCACGCACTTCACCGTTGTCCAGGATGCGACCGGTACCTACAGCGACGATTTCGCCACGGTTAGGTTTTTCAGCGGCCGAACCTGGCAGAACGATACCGCCAGCGGTTTTCGATTCTTCTTCGCTGCGACGGATAACGACGCGGTCATGCAGAGGACGAAGCTTCATTGTCGATCTCTCCTAATTGTGGTTTTCATCGGCCGGTATCGACACCGGCGGGTTGATGCTTGCGGCGTAGCCGCTCGTAGCTCGCGGTGCGAACCACACATGTAATGTCCGGGAAATGCCCCCGGAAACCTTGCGGTAACCCCTACATGAGGTCGCCAAGAGCAATTACAAGGCTTGGTCATGAAAATTTTTAGCGATCCACACCGATAAAAACGAACGGCCCCTTGCGGGGCCGTTCGGATTGACGCTGGCAGATCACAGATCGCGGGGATTGCGCGGTTCAGGCGAATCGCGATGCTCGTACTCGCCCTCGATCACGTTCGGCTGACGCGCCTGACCGGTAGGGCTGCCCGGACGGTTCATGAACGGGTCATCGCCAAAGGCACGCTGACGCATGGCCTGGGCTTCGGCACGCTCACGCATTTTGCGGCCCAGCAAGCGACGGGTGAATGGCAGCAAAAAGATCAGGCCGATCACGTCACTGATGAAGCCGGGCAGCAGCAACAGGCCACCACCGACAGCCAGCATCAGGCCATGGAACATGTCTTCGGCAGGCAGCTCACCACGCTGCAGGCTCTCGCGGGCACGCAGGGCGGTAGCCAGGCCGGCTACGCGCACCACCAGCACACCCAGGGCGGAGCCGGCAATGATCAGCAGCAGCGCCGGGAAGAAGCCGATCGCGGTGCTGACCTTGAAGAACACATACAGCTCCAGCACCGGAAAAATCAGAAACAGCAATAGAAAAGCACGCATCAATGGTTCCTCTGCGCAAGAAGTCCTTGCAATAAACCTTTAATGGTTGCGCTCCATCGCTTTTTCAAGCCTGCACGCTTTCACGCGCTGGCCATTGATCGGCGCGAGCCAGAAAAACCAGGGCTTCGCGTACTTGTATCGGCGTATTGCAAGGCACGGCGAACGGTAGCCAGTGCACGGCCTGGCCGATACGCAGGTGCATGCCTTCACTGTCGATGCCGACCATCTGCGCCGCTGGCTCCTGCGCCAGGCCGCTGAGCTGGACGTAATGCGCGATGGCATTGGCATGGTCGCTGTTCATGTGTTCGATCATGCTCAGCTCGGCCTTGCCGGCAAAGGGATTGGCCAGGCTCAGGTGGTCGACCCAGTGGATAGCGCCAAAACCGCCAATGTAGCGGTGACGCACCGGCTTGAGCACCCAGAAGTCAAAGTCATGGGCCTTGTGGTAGTTGCTCGACTCGGGGAAATAACGGTAGTAGCGCTCAGCAGCGGCTTCGATCGCCGCAGGCTCCTCGAGCTTCTGCGCGTGCGCCAGTACCGTCAGCCGACCAACGGCCTGCACATCCTCCGCATCGCGCTCGCCCACCAGCAGCGAGCACTTGGGATCTTTCTGCAGGTTGTGGGTGTGCTGGGCGATGCGGCTGATCAGAATCAGCGGATTGCCTTCAGCATCCAGGCAATACGGCACCACCGAGCCGAAGGGAAAGCCCGGCATCGACTTGGAATGCGTCGAAAGGACGCCACGATATTCCTTGAGCAGCAGCTCCCGGGCCTGTTGTGCGACTTTTGCGCTCACGGTGTAACTCCCGACTCGACAATATATTGAAGGCTGGCCGGACAGGACATCCGGCCATGTGCTTAACCGTCAAAATAATCATTATCGCCGGTGGTTGCCAGAAGACTTACCAGGCTACGCCGAAGCCAGCGGTATAACGGGTCTTTTCCAGGTCGCTGTCGCGGGTGCCACTGATGATGTCACGCTCGGCCTTGAGGTTGAGCGACGCCCACTCAGTGACCTTGTAGCGCAACCCGACCTCGGCATCCAGGGCATATTCGGCAACGCCACCCAGCGGCTTGCCCACCTCGCCGTTGGTGAAGAACTCGACGCGTTTACCGATCAGGTAGCGGTTGTAGTCCCACTTCATCGCCACGGCATAGAAGTTGTCCTTGCCGCCATCAGCATATTCATAGTCGGTGCGGTTGAGCAGCGAACCCAGGGAGAAAGCGCCCAGCTCGTCATCCCAGAACTGGTAACCCGGACCGGTACCTACAGTTCGCTGGCGGGCCAGGTCCTCAATATGGTCACGCTTGTATTCCAGGCGCCCCTGCCAGAACCATTTTTCGGTCAGGAAACGGTCCAGCGCATATTCGGCGCTCCAGTTGTTGGTGGTAGTGACGTCGTCCTTGCTCTCACGGTTGTATTCGCCTTCGGCTTGATGGCGCCAGCGACCATGGCGAGCCGTGGTCTTGAAGTCGATGTCATAGTCATCGCTGTCGGACTCGGCCCGCTTGTAGTCCATGGCCAGATCGACATTACCCTTCCACGACAGGTCCTCGACCACCGGCTTGGGTTTCATGATCTGCTGGATACTGGCCAGCTCGACGGTCTTGGGCGCCTCGCCATTGGCCAAGGTGACCTTGCCATCTTCGGCAGCACTCAGCGCCTTGGCGCGCTCGCCGGTATAGGCATCCTGCTTGACCAGCAGCTCCTGATCGCTTTCCAGGGTCTTGACCTGCTTCCAGTCCAGGGCAATAGAGCCGCCGTACTCGGTTTTGAGCAGCAGCTTGCCGCCGTCAAAGACGGTGATCTTGCCGCTGAGCCGGTCGCCGTTTTTCATCCAGACGGTATCGGCAACAGCCGCAGAGCTGGCAACTATGAAGGCAAGGGACAACAAGACTCTAGAAAACATAAGCGGCTACGGACTCTGGTTTGCAAAAAAGTCGGGCATTATCCAGATACCCGCCTATAGAGCAAGGACTGACCCACCCCATGCCGATGAGTTCAATTACTGTTTGCCAGCTCTACGCATTCATTTCACCGCCAATGCCTGCGAGGCTGGGATGAAAGCAACTCCTGGTGATCCATCGGAAAATGCCCAAGCCCGACGAATGGCGCTCTATTCCGTGCTCGGCCAAGTGCCGCCAGGCAAGGTGGTCAGTTATGGTCAACTTGCCGAACTGGCAGGCCTGGGCCGTGCAGCGCGCTGGGTCGGGCGTACGCTGAGTCAATTACCTGCAGACACACAGCTGCCCTGGCACCGTGTACTGGGTGCAGGTGGACGTCTGAGCCTGGCCCTGGGCACGCCCTCAGGCGACGAGCAACGTGCACGACTACGGGCAGAAGGCGTCACCCTGCACAATAATCGTGTGGATATGTTGCGCCATGGCTGGCGTCCGATGGAGCACAGCGGTTAGAGTGCGCGCTTTGTTTTCGTAAACTTGAGGCAGATGTTGGCCCATGCCCCGTAAAACCTGGCGCGCTGCGCTCGCTGCCTATGCCAGCCCGTCTACCCTGGTGCTGTTGCTGCTCGGCTTTGCCGCCGGCTTGCCCTACATGCTGGTGTTTTCAACCCTGTCGGTGTGGTTGCGCGAGGCTGGGGTGGCCCGCGAGACCATTGGTTATGCCAGTCTGATTGGCCTGGCCTATGCCTTTAAATGGGTCTGGTCGCCGCTCCTCGACCAATGGCGCCTGCCGTTGCTCGGCAAGCTCGGGCGACGCCGCTCCTGGCTGGTGCTGTCGCAGATTCTGGTGGTGATAGGGCTGGTCGGCATGGGCTTTTGTGATCCGCAAAAGCACCTGTCCTGGCTGATTGCCCTGGCGGTACTGGTTGCCTTCGCCTCGGCCACCCAGGATATCGCCGTCGACGCCTACCGCCTGGAAATTGCCGACGATCAACGTCAGGCCGCACTTGCCGCCAGCTACATGGCTGGGTATCGGGTCGCCGCCCTGCTGGCGACCGCCGGTGCCCTGTTCTTCGCCGAAGGCTTCGGCTCCACCGGATTCAGTTACCTGCACAGTGCCTGGACCGGTACTTATGTACTGTTCGGCGTGCTGATGCTGCCAGCAGTCATCACCACCGTGCTGATGCGCGAACCACCGGTGCCGCTGCGTACTCAGCTGTCAGCTGCGCGCTATGGCCTGGTCCATCAACTGGTATCGGTGTTCGTGCTGATCATTCTGCTGGTCTCGGTACCGGCGATGTTCACGCAGTTGTACAACACCGATTTCGCCAGCGTGCTGTTCGACGGTGTAAGCCTGCTTGATCTGCTGCTGGAAGACCGCGCGTTCCTGCGCGCCATCCTCTACATCACCCTGACCGGCTTGTGCCTGTCGTCCATGGGCCGCCGCGGCCTGGCACCGGTGCTGACGCCGGTCAACGACTTCATCCTGCGCTACCGCTGGCAGGCGCTATTGCTGCTCGGGTTGATCGCCACCTACCGGATGTCCGATACGGTCATGGGCGTGATGGCCAACGTGTTCTATATCGACCAAGGCTTCACCAAGGATCAGATTGCCAGCGTCAGCAAGATCTTCGGCCTGATCATGACGCTGGTCGGCGCCGGCATGGGCGGCTTGCTGATCGTGCGCTTCGGCATTCTGCCGATCCTGTTCATTGGCGGCGTAGCCTCGGCGGCAACCAACATCCTGTTTCTGATGCTGGCCGACATGGGCCCGAACCTGCAGATGCTGGTAGTGACCATTTCCCTCGATAACTTCAGCTCCGGATTGGCCACCTCGGCATTCGTCGCCTACCTGTCGAGCCTGACCAACCTGAAGTTCTCCGCGACCCAATATGCGCTGCTGAGTTCGATCATGCTGCTGTTGCCACGCCTGATCGGCGGCTACTCCGGGGTCATGGTGGAAAAATTCGGTTATCACGACTTCTTCCTGATCACCGCCTTGCTCGGTGTGCCGACCCTGATCCTGATTGCACTGCATTGGCATCAGGAGCAAGGCCGGGGCAAACAGCTACCGGCCGACAATCCAGTCGCCGAGCAGCGCCCCTGATCTTCCTGTGAGGAAAGTGCCGGGCTTAACCCGGTACTGCCTCAGCAGGCTCGCTGGAGGCGCCCAGAACGACTTTCAGCGGCCATAGCGCCAGGATCCCTGCCACGCCAGCAGCCAAGGCGAAGCTCAGCAGGCTGTCTCCAGCGCCGAGCATGGCCAGCAACGCCCCGCCCAGCCCCAGCAAGGCGATGGTAATCATCCCCAACATGGCCGAAACCAGTCCCTTGCTCTGTTCACTGGAGAACAGCGTCATGCGATACAGCACGGCGTTGGCGATGCCCAGGCCCAAGGCATAGACCGACAGGCCTGCAACCAGCATGGCCACGCTGGGCATCAGCCAGGTGCCCAGCATCATACCCACAAGACCGGCCAGGAAAGGCCAGAGGGCACCGCGCACCAGACTGGTGAGTGGATAGCGGTCGGCGATGCGGTTGATGACCAGATTACCCATGATCAGGCCACCGAACACTGGCAATTGCCACAGGGCATACTCCAGGGTGCTCAGGCCTTCATCATGAATCAGCAGCACGGGCGACAAGCCGATCCAGCCGATCAACGGCAGGCCAACCAGGCCCAGGGCCGCACTGCCCGCCACGAAACGGCGGTTGCTGAGCAACTGACCATAACCGGCCAGCAACGACCTCAGGTGGATCGGTTGGAACGCCAGGCGCGAACCATCGCGGCGTTCAACCCCCAAGGTCTCCGGCATGAAGCGGTACAGCGCAAGCCACGACAGCACGGCGCAAGCGCCGAAAATCACAAACAGCCAGCGCCACGACACCCATTCCAGCAACAGGGTGCCCACCAGCGGGCCGAGCAAAGGTGAAAGCAGGGCAATATTGGCCAGCAACGCCATCATCCGCACTGCATCGGCTTCGCTGAAGGCTTCGTTCAAGGCGGGATAGCTGACCGTCACCACAAAGCCCAGGCCGATGCCCTGTAACAGCCGCAGCAGGTTGAACAGCTCAATACCCTGTACCCAAAAGGCAGCCAGGCAGGTCACGCAAAAAATCGCACAACCCGCCAGCAACAACGGCCTGCGGCCATAGCGATCAGCCAGCGGGCCGATCAACCATTGCAGTACCACGCCACCGAGCAGATACAGGTTGAGGGCGTGGGGAATGTAGGCGGGGCTGGCGTTGAGATCACCGACCACCACGGGCATGGCGGGCATCACCACATCGCTGGCGAGGTAGGTCAGCAGCTCGAACAGCGCCAGGGTCATCGCGAAGCAGAAGGCTCGCAATGGGGTGATGTTGATCAGGGGGGTAAGCATGATAAGACCGGGCAATCAGAAAACAGGCCAGCCTGTATGCCAGAAACCCCGGGACGCTGATAGCGCGAAGACGTGAACAAGTGTAATGGTTGAAAAGCATCGCGGGGCAAGCCTGCTCCCACCGGGGCAGGGTGGGAGCGGGCTTGCCCCGCGATCAGGCCGGGACTTATTGCACCGCCGTT
>NZ_JBMOWO010000031.1:0-5254 GCF_049310525.1 Pseudomonas sp. GZD-222 | reverse complement strand
AGTCCTTGAGGGATGCCCTCTCTCCTGGGGGGGGGGGGGGGGGGTTCTTCCCCCCCCGCGATCAGGCCGGGACTTATTGCACCGCCGTTTCCTGTACTACGCGGATCACTCGTTGCGGAAAGGGAATATCGATACCCTCTTCCTTCAAACGATCACGCGCATGCTCGTTGAGCATGAACATCACATCCCAGTAATCCGCAGTGTTGACCCAGACCCGCAAGGACAGCGTGATCGCGCTGTCGCCCAGCAGCGAGACAACGGCCTGTGGGATCGGATCCTGATGGATGCGTGGGTCTTTGGCCAGTTCCAGCAACACCTGACGGGCTTTCTGCAGATCGGCTTCGTAATCGACACCGACATCGAACACGACCTTACGGGTCGGCTGACGGTTGGTGTTGGTAATGATGCCGTTGGACAGGCCGCCGTTAGGCAGGATCACCGTCTTGTTGTCACCGGTACGCAGCACGGTGTGGAAGATCTGGATGCTGTCCACGGTGCCCGAAACACCTTGAGCTTCGATCCAGTCACCCAGACGAAACGGACGGAACAGCAGAATCAGCACGCCGCCGGCAAAGTTCGCCAGGCTGCCTTGCAGCGCCAGACCGATGGCCAGGCCCGCAGCACCGATGGCGGCGACAAACGAGGTGGTCTCGATACCGATCATCGAGGCAACGCTGACCACCAGCAGAATTTTCAGAATGATGTTCGCCAGGCTGCTGATAAAACCTTGCAGCGCGAGGTCGGCATTGCGCAACGCGAGCAATTTGCCCAGGCGGTACGTCACCTTGTTGATCACCCACCAGCCAATGGCCAGGGTCAGCAGTGCCAGCAACAGGCGGCTGCCATACTCCATGATCAGCGGCAGCCAGGTTTGCGACGTTTTAACCAGCTGATCGACTTCAGCACTCAAATCCATAATGTTCTCCTGATGCCGAAGGGCAAAAGCTGTATAAATCGCGCCGCAATCGTTTCAGCGGCAACAGAAACCTCGGACGCCAGAATGGCGCCAAGGTTCCCGAAATGCTTCGATCAGTCGCGGAAGTTGTTGAACTGCAGCGGCATACCGAATTCTTTGGCACGCAGTGCGGCAATGGCTTCCTGCAGGTCGTCACGCTTCTTGCCGGTGACCCGTACCTGCTCACCCTGGATGGCGGCCTGGACCTTGAGCTTGGCGTCTTTGATGTGAGCGACGATTTTCTTCGCCAGCTCTTTGTCGATGCCTTCCTTGAGGGTTGCATCCTGCTTCATCACTTTGCCCGACGCGTAGGCATCCTTCACTTCCAGGCACTGGACGTCGATCTTGCGCTTGACCAGGGCCAGCTTGAGAATCTCGATCATCGCTTCGAGCTGGAATTCGGCTTCGGCGGTCAGGGTGACGGTCAGGTCCTTTTCCTTGAATTCGAAGCTGCCCTTGCCCTTGAGGTCATAGCGACGGTCCAGATCCTTGACCGCGTTTTCAACGGCGTTGGTGACTTCGTGCTTGTCCAGTTCCGATACCACGTCGAACGACGGCATACCTTCTCTCCAAAAAAATAAACGCACGCTCGCCGCTCTGATGAAAGAGCGCGATGGAGCGCGCAGGGTTTGACGGTTAAAATACCGGCTCATTATAACGGTTGCGATACGCTGATGAGCAGCACCTGGCATATTCTCGGCGCCGGTAGTCTGGGCAGCCTCTGGGCCTGCCGACTGGCCCGTGCGGGCAAAGCGGTCCGCCTGATCCTGCGCGACGCAGAGCGCCTCAAGGCGTATGAAGCGGCCGGCGGCCTGACCCTGATCGAAAAGGGCCAGGCACAGTTACACGCGATTCCAGCGCAAACCGCTCAGGACAGCACGCCCATTCATCGCCTGCTGCTGGCCTGCAAGGCCTATGACGCCGAAGCGGCGGTTAAACAGCTGGCGCCACGCCTGGCCCACGGTGCCGAGCTGATCCTGCTGCAGAACGGCCTGGGCAGCCAGGACGCTGTCGCCAATCAGGTCCCGCATGCCCGCTGCATCTTCGCCTCCAGCACCGAAGGCGCATTTCGCGAGGCCGACTGGCAGGTCCACTTCGCCGGCCATGGCTTCAACTGGCTGGGCGATCAGGCCAACCCGCTAACCCCGGAGTGGCTCGATGACCTGACCGACGCGGGCATCCCCCACGAGTGGACCCCGGACATCCTCACCCGCCTGTGGCGCAAGCTGGCGCTCAATTGTGCAATCAACCCGCTGACCGTGCTGCATGACTGCCGCAACGGTGGCCTGGAGGCGCACCACTGTGAAGTGGCCACCCTCTGTGCGGAGCTGGCCGAATTGCTGCAGTGCTGTGGCCAGCCCGAAGCCGCCGAGGGCTTGAGCGAAGAAGTGGAACGGGTGATTAAAGCCACGGCCGCCAACTACTCTTCCATGTATCAGGATGTTCGCCAGGGTCGACGTACCGAAATCCATTACCTGCTTGGCCACGCCTGCCGCGTCGCCAGCCGCCACGGCCTTGAACTGCCGCATCTGGAGCGACTCTACCGGCGTCTGCTCGAACACCTGCATGCACGCGGATTGCCCTGCGACTGAACGCAGCGTTACCCTGCCCTTTCACCCACAAACCGGGATCCCGCTATCACATGACGTTGCGCGAACGCCTGGAAAATCTGCCGGTCGGCCAGAAACTGCTGGCCGCCCTGCTGGTGCTGTTGATCACTATTTTGCTGGTGGCCAACCTGACTTTCATCAGCGCCGCTTACTGGATTTCCCAGGAGAGCATGGCGCCGCAAGCACTGCAGACCATCGGTCGACTGGTAGCCAATCCACAGCTTTCGGCGAGTGCCGCCGATTCACCCGAGGCGGCCAATACGCTGCTCAAGGAGCTCGACAGCTACACCCCGTTGCGCGCAGCGGCGGTGTACGGCAGCGATGGCAAACTGCTCGCGCAGCTGCAACATGGCGAGCAACTGCCTCTACCCACACGCTACCGCCATATCGAGAACTGGCGCCTGACCGAGTTTCGCAGTACCCAGCTGACCAAACTGCCACGCCCTGGCAGTCCCCCTGGCTATCTGTTGATGGTGGCCAGCAGTGAACTCCCCATGGCCTTCTACACCGGTATCCTCACCGCCAGCTTGGGCATTCTGGTGTTCAGCATCCTGTTGTGGATGATCATTGCCCGGCAGATCAAGCGCCTGATCACTCAGCCGATCAACCAGCTCGAACAATTGTCACGCCAGGTCACCCGCGAGGAAAACTATTCCCTGCGCGCCCAGCGCGGCAACGACGACGAAATCGGCAGCCTGGCCGAAGCCTTCAACACCATGCTCACGCGCATCGAAGCACGAGAGCAACAGCTCAAGCGCGCCCGTGATGAGTTCCAGGATGCCTACGACCAGGCCCAGGGCCTGGCCGAGGAAACCCGCCACACCAACCGCAAGCTGGAACTGGAAGTCCAGGTACGCAGCAAGATCGAGAAGAAACTCACCGGTTTCCAGAACTACCTCAACAGCATCATCGACTCCATGCCTTCGGCGCTGATCGCCCTCGATGAACAGCTCTACGTGACCCAGTGGAACCAGGAGGCCAGTGCCCTCTCCGGCACGCCGCTGGACGAAGCACTGAACCAGCCGATCTTCCTCGCCTTCGAACCGCTCAAGCCCTTCCTGCCGCAGCTCAAGGAAAGCGTCGAGAAGCACCGGGTAGCGAAGATCGAACGGGTGACCTGGACCAAAAATGATGATGCCCGGCATTACGCCCTGACCTTCTATCCGTTGATGGGTGGTGGAGGACGTGGCGTGGTGATCCGTATCGATGACATCACCCAGCGCCTGTCCCTGGAAGAAATGATGGTGCAGTCGGAAAAGATGCTCTCGGTAGGTGGCCTGGCCGCCGGCATGGCCCATGAGATCAACAACCCGTTGGGCGCGATCCTGCACAACGTGCAGAACATTCGCCGGCGCCTGTCTCCGGACCTGGCGAAAAACCAGGAGCAGGCGGACGAGCTCGGCATCGATCTGCCTGTGGTCAACCGCTACCTGGAAAGCCGTGAAGTCCCGCAGTTGCTCGACGGCATTCAGCAAGCCGGGGCCCGCGCCGCCAAGATCGTCACCCACATGCTCAGTTTCAGCCGGCGCAGCAACCGTCAACTGGCCCCCTGCGACTTGCCGGCGCTGATCGACCAGGCGGTGGAAATTGCCGGTAATGACTTCGACCTGACCATCGGCTTCGACTTCAAGGGCCAGGCCATCATTCGCCAGTTCGACCCCAACCTGGGGCCGGTACCGTGCACGGCGAACGAACTGGAGCAGGTGCTGCTCAACTTGCTGAAAAACGCCGCCCAGGCCATCCACCTGCGCGAAGACGACAGCGAGCCCGGGCGGATCACCCTGCGCACCCGGCTCAATCCGCCCTGGGCCGAGATCCAGGTGGAAGACAACGGTGTCGGTATGCCCGAGGCTGTCCGTAAGCGCACCTTCGAACCCTTCTTCACCACCAAAGAGATTGGCCAGGGCACAGGCCTGGGCCTGTCGGTGTCGTATTTCATCATCACCAACAATCACAAAGGCCAGATGGAGGTGCAATCGGCACCGGGACAAGGCACCTGCTTCACCTTGCGCCTGCCGCTGGCCAATAGCTCGCCGACTGTGGTCGAGCCACACAAAATGGAGTCTTGAACATGGGCTTTCGCTTGTCGAAGATCTACACCCGTACCGGCGACAAGGGCGAGACCGGCCTGGGCGACGGTCGCCGGGTGCCCAAGGATCATCCGCGGATCGAGGCCATTGGCGAGGTCGACAGCCTTAACAGTCAGTTGGGATTGCTGCTGGCCGGGTTGGCCGAACACCAGCTGGAAGAAGTCATCGAGGTACTGGCGCCTTGCCAACACCGCTTGTTCGATCTCGGCGGTGAGCTGGCGATGCCCAGTTATCAGGCCCTGAACGCAGCGGAAGTGGAGCGCCTGGAAGCGGCTATCGATCGCTGGAACGAGGAGCTGGGGCCGCTTGAGAATTTCATCCTGCCCAGTGGCTCGGCGCTAATCGCTCAGGCCCATGTGTGCCGCAGCCTGGCCCGCAGTGCCGAGCGGCGCTGCCAGCAGTTGAACAGTGTCGAGCCGCTGGCCGGGGTTGGCCTGGCGTATATCAACCGGTTGTCGGATTTGCTATTTGTTGCGGCGCGGTTGATCGGCCGGCGCCAGGGAGTAGCTGAGGTGCTTTGGCAGGCAGCGGCGAAACCGTAAGGGCCATTGTGGGGGGGAGGGAGTCCCCCCCTCTTTTGCCGGTTGGGGGAGGTGGCT
>NZ_JBMOWO010000030.1:0-6663 GCF_049310525.1 Pseudomonas sp. GZD-222 | reverse complement strand
GGCGCCAGGGAGTAGCTGAGGTGCTTTGGCAGGCAGCGGCGAAACCGTAAGGGCCATCGCGGGGCAAGCCCGCTCCCACTGCTTGGAACTGTGGGAGAGGGCTTGCCCCGCGATTGACTCAAATCTCAGGCCAGAACGCCCGAATCCCCGCCACACCCTGAGCACCATGCTGCCAGGCCTTCTCGCGCTCGGCAGCACCGACACCACCGAGCAGATAAACCGGCTTGCTGAAGCCTTCGATCAGCCGCTGTGCCTGCTCCCAGCCAAGCGGCTGAGCCTCAGGATGGGTCTGGGTCGCCTGCACCGGCGACAAGGTGACGAAGTCCACCCCCATCTGCTCGGCCAACGCCAGTTCTTCAGCGTTATGGCACGACGCCGCCAGCCAGCGCTCCTGCGGGAACGGCCGGCCTTTGCTGGCGTACTTGCGCAGTTGCTCAGAGGTCAGGTGCCAGCCGGCCGCCGGGAAGTCGCCCAGCCACTCCAGCGGCCCCTTGAGCATCAACTGCGCCTTGCCAGCGCACAGGCCGACCGCATCCACCGCTACGTCACGGTACTTGGGGTCGTACATGTTCGGCGCACGCAGCTGCACCAGCTTGACTCCGCCGGCAATGGCCTTCTGAATGCCACGCAGCATCTGCGGGACTTCCAGGCCCTCCGGGGTGATCAGGTATTCACCCGGCAAACGTGCCGCCGCGACGATCGGCCGATTGGCTTCGGGGAAGTCGTACTGCGGCAGTTCACGAGCCGTCACCCAGGCCAGCGGCTGACCCTCAGCACCGTGGGGCTCGCCGGTAAAGCCAGTGACCTCCCAGACATCCAGCAACACTTGCTTGTCCGGGTAGTCGTGGTGGATTTTGATCAACGGCCGCGCGGCAGTGACGGCAATGCCCAGCTCTTCGTTCAACTCGCGCGCCAGGGCGATGTCCACCACTTCGCCATCTTCGACCTTGCCGCCGGGAAATTCCCACAGGCCGCCTTGATGCTGGGTATCGGCACGCCGGGCAATCAGGATACGACCGTCGGTACCACGAATGACCGCCGCAGCTACATGTATGCGTTTCACCCTTCACGCTCCGCCAGGCCAGCTTTTTGCCAGGTCTGGAAGGCTGGCCACTGGTAGATGGTCTCGATGTAGGCTGCCGCTTCGGCAGGTACTTCCACTCGATAGGTACGCAGACGCACGGCAACCGGCGCGAAGAAGGCATCGGCCAGGCTCGCGGTACCGAACAGGAACGGACCGGCTGCTTTTGACGCCAGACGGCATTCCGACCAGAGGGCGACGATACGGTCGATATCGACCTGCACGTCCAGCGGCATGCTCTCCAATGCTTGATCGCGCGACAGATCGAACGGCATGTTGCCGCGCAGGGCGAAGAAGCCACTGTGCATCTGCGCGCAGGCAGAACGGGCCTGGGCACGTGCGGCAATATCGGTCGGCCACAGATTGGCCTGAGGATGACGCTCGGCCAGGTATTCGGCGATGGCCAGAGAGTCGGCGATGATGCCGTGCTCGCACTTGAGCAGTGGCACCTTGGCGGTCGGCGAGTACTCCAGCAGCCGCGCACGGGTGTCGGGCTGGTTGAGCTTGATCAGGGTTTCATCATAGGTGGCGCCGGCAAGCTCAAGGGCCAGGGCACCGCGCAGCGACCAGGAGGAATACAGCTTGTCGCCGATGATCAGGTGGTAACTCATGGTTCGGCTCCATCAGGGGGACTATCGCGGGGCAAGCTGTGGGAGTGGGCTTGCCCCGCGATGAGATCAGGTACGGTATTCGGCGTTGATTTTCACGTACTCGTGGGACAGGTCAGTGGTCCAGATGGTTTCGCTGCACTGGCCACGGCCCAGCTCGATGCGGATGGTGATTTCCTCTTCGGCCATCACCGCCGAGCCCTGAGCTTCAGTGTAGGTGGCACTGCGGCCGCCTTTGCTGGCAATGCAGACATCACCCAGGTAAACATCGATCAGGCTGACGTCCAGCTCCGGCACACCGGCACGACCCACAGCAGCCAGGATACGGCCCCAGTTCGGGTCGGAGGCAAACAGTGCGGTCTTGATCAGCGGCGAATGCGCCACGGCGTAACCGACGTCCAGGCATTCCTGGTGGTTACCGCCGCCGTTGACTTCGACGGTGACGAACTTGGTCGCGCCTTCGCCGTCACGGACGATGGCTTGGGCCACGTCCATGCATACTTCGAACACGGCTTTTTTCAGCGCTTCGAACAGCGGGCCGCTGGCCTCGGTCACTTCAGCGACATCCGCCTTGCCGGTAGCAATCAGCATGCAGCAATCGTTGGTCGAGGTATCGCCATCGATGGTGATGCGGTTGAACGACTTGTTGGCGCCGTCGAGCATCAGGTCCTTGAGCACTGCGGGTGCGACCTTGGCGTCGGTGGCGATGTATCCGAGCATGGTGGCCATGTTCGGACGGATCATCCCGGCACCTTTGCTGATACCGGTAACGGTGATGGTCACACCGTCATGCTGGAACTGACGGCTGGCGCCCTTTGGCAAGGTGTCGGTGGTCATGATGCCGGTAGCCGCGGCCGCCCAGTTGTTTTCCGACAGATCATCCAGCGCCGCCTGCAGGGCGCCTTCGATTTTCTCGACGGGCAGCGGCTCACCAATGACGCCGGTGGAAAACGGCAATACTGCGCTGGCATCAACGCCGGTCAGCTCAGCCAGCTTGGCACAGGTGCGCTCGGCAGCGGCCAGACCAGGAGCGCCGGTACCGGCGTTGGCATTGCCGGTATTGGTCAGCAGGTAGCGCACGGTACCTTGCACACGCTGCTTGGCGAGGATTACCGGCGCAGCGCAGAAGGCGTTGAGGGTAAACACGCCGGCAACGCTGGAGCCTTCGGCACAGCGCATGACCACCACGTCCTTGCGCCCCGGGCGCTTGATACCCGCAGAGGCGATGCCGAGTTCGAAACCTGGAACCGGGTGCAACGTTGGCAAAGGACCAAGACCAACAGCCATGTAAGCGCTCCTAAAAAGTACACCGGGTCGAATAGGCCGGTGCTTGAGATGGAACAACGCCGCGACGGTGGGGACCAGTCGCGGCGCGGTGTTCAGATTTCAGCGGGGTGCATCAACGGTTTGATCAGTCGATCTTGCCGTGGCACTGCTTGAATTTCTTGCCCGAACCGCACCAGCATGGCTCGTTGCGGCCCAGCTTCTGCTCGTTGCGCACTGGCGCGGCGGCCACGGCAACGTCAGCGCCCTCTTCCTGTACCTGACCGGCTTCCAGGCCAGGTGCGTCGGCATGCTGGAA
This sequence comes from Pseudomonas sp. GZD-222, assembly GCF_049310525.1. Taxonomy (NCBI): domain Bacteria; kingdom Pseudomonadati; phylum Pseudomonadota; class Gammaproteobacteria; order Pseudomonadales; family Pseudomonadaceae; genus Pseudomonas; species Pseudomonas sp. GZD-222. The sequence continues at coordinate 3,392 of NZ_JBMOWO010000030.1, read as the reverse complement.
CTGCATGCGGGCTGCCAGCTCTTCGGCCTCGCGGCGCAGACGAGCTTCTTCTTCGGCAGGATCTTCGCGGCGAACCTGAACGTGCGAGAGCACGCGGATGGTGTCGCGCTTGATCGAATCGAGCAGTTCCTGGAACAGGTTGAACGACTCGCGCTTGTACTCCTGCTTCGGGTTCTTCTGCGCATAGCCACGCAGGTGAATACCGTGACGCAGGTGGTCCATGGTCGACAGGTGGTCTTTCCACAGGTCGTCCAGTACGCGCAGCAGAATCTGCTTCTCGAAGGTACGCAGAGCTTCGGCGCTGGCCTGCTCTTCCTTCTCGTTGTATGCCGCCAGCAGCTCGGTCATGAGCTTCTCGCGCAGGGTTTCTTCGTACAGGTGATCGTCTTCGTCGAGCCACTGCTGGATTGGCAGTTTCACGCCGAAATCGCTGGCCAGTGCCGCTTCCAGACCAGCCACGTCCCACTGCTCAGGCAGCGATTGCGGCGGAATGTGCTGGGAGACGGTGGCATCGAGCACTTCCTGACGGAAGTCGGCGATGGTGTCGCCTACGTTGTCGGCTGCCAGCAGGCTGTTACGCATGTGGTAGATGACTTTACGTTGCTCGTTGGCCACGTCGTCGAATTCGAGCAGCTGTTTACGGATATCGAAGTTGCGACCTTCGACCTTGCGCTGGGCTTTCTCGATGGCGTTGGTCACCATGCGGTGTTCGATGGCCTCGCCAGACTGCATGCCCAGCGCCTTCATGAAGTTCTTCACCCGGTCAGAGGCGAAGATACGCATCAGACTGTCTTCCAGCGACAGGTAGAAACGGCTGGAACCCGGGTCACCCTGACGACCGGCACGACCACGCAGCTGGTTGTCGATACGACGGGACTCGTGGCGCTCGGAAGCGATCACATGCAGGCCGCCGGATTCGATCACCTGTTGGTGACGCTTCTGCCAGTCGGCCTTGATTTGCGCGATCTGCTCAGGCGTCGGGTTGTCCATGGCCGCGACTTCCACTTCCCAGTTACCGCCCAGGAGGATGTCGGTACCACGACCGGCCATGTTGGTCGCGATGGTCAGCGCACCCGGACGACCGGCCTGGGCGATGATCTCGGCTTCTTTCTCGTGGTACTTGGCGTTCAGTACCTTGTGATCGATGCCTTCCTGCTTGAGCAGGTTGGACATGTGCTCGGAGGTCTCGATGGTGGCAGTACCTACCAGCACCGGACGCCCCTGGGCCATGCTTTCCTTGATGTCGGCAATGATCGCGGCGTACTTCTCTTCCGCAGTCAGGTACACCAGGTCGTTGAAATCTTTCCGGGCCAGCGGCTTGTTCGGCGGAATGACCATAACGTTGAGGTTATAGATCTGGGCGAACTCGAAGGCTTCGGTGTCAGCGGTACCGGTCATGCCGGACAGCTTGTTGTACAGACGGAAGTAGTTCTGGAAGGTGGTCGAGGCCAGGGTCTGGCTTTCGGCCTGAATGTTCAGGTTTTCCTTCGCTTCGATGGCCTGGTGCAGGCCTTCGGACAGACGGCGGCCCGGCATGGTACGGCCGGTGTGCTCGTCGATCAGCAGGATCTGCCCGTCCTGGACGATGTACTCGACGTTGCGATGGAACAGCTTGTGCGCGCGCAAGCCAGCATAGACATGGGTCAGCAGGCCCAGGTTGTGCGCCGAATAGAGGCTCTCGCCCTCGGCCAGCAGGCCGACCTGGGCCAGCATCTCTTCGATGAACTGGTGACCGGCTTCGTTGAGCTCGACCTGGCGGCTCTTCTCGTCGATCTTGAAGTGACCTTCCTGGGTGACTTCGCCTTCGACTTCCTCGATGTGCTGCTTGAGGCGCGGGATCAGCTTGTTGATCTCGATGTACAGCTTGGAGCTGTCTTCGGCCTGGCCGGAGATGATCAGCGGGGTCCGTGCTTCGTCGATGAGGATGGAGTCGACTTCGTCGATCACGGCGAAATTCAGCTCGCGCTGGAATTTCTCGTCCATGCTGAACGCCATGTTGTCGCGCAGGTAGTCGAAACCGAATTCGTTGTTGGTGCCGTAGGTGATGTCGGCAGCATAGGCAGCGCGTTTTTCTTCCGGCGGCTGGAACGGCGTGACGACGCCGACAGTCAGACCGAGGAATTCATACAGCGGACGCATCCAGTTGGCGTCACGGCGGGCCAGGTAGTCGTTGACCGTGACCACGTGCACGCCCTTGCCGGACAGTGCATTGAGGTACACGCCCAGGGTTGCGACCAAGGTCTTGCCTTCACCGGTACGCATTTCTGCGATAGTGCCTTCGTGCAAGGCCATGCCGCCGATCAACTGGACGTCGAAGTGGCGCATGCCCATGACCCGCTTACCGGCCTCACGCGTGACAGCGAAGGCCTCAGGCAGCAGCTGGTCCAGGGTCTCGCCTTTGGCCAGGCGCTCTTTGAACTCTGCGGTTTTGGCGCGCAGCTGTTCGTCCGAGAGGGCCACCATCTTCTCTTCGAAGGCATTGACGGACTGCACCGCCTTGAGCAGGCGTTTCACCTCACGCTCGTTCTTGCTTCCAAAAAGTTTTTTTAACAAAGGCGCAAACATATCGACAGGATCTTCCACACATAGGGATGGAGGGCGGCCCCGTGAGTCGCCCGTGCAGCCCTTATGGCCGCATGCGAACGAGCATTCTACCCGGAAACGACGGTGAGGAAAGTGGTGGATTTCCACGATGCTGGCACAGCGCTTTGACGGGGCTTTTTTACAATAAGGGCTTTTTTCACAACTTCAACCCATTGGCTACATGAAGTTTTTCCACAGACACCCGGGCAAGGCGTGCGCCGGGGGATCTGCTAAGATGCCGCTACTGTAACTTCAGGTGTCCTTCCATGGCTTTTCGCCCCTTGCCGGCTCGCGCGCCCGCTGTACTGCTGCGCGAAGCCAGGCCGCTCAAAGCCCTGTTCAGCCAGGCCCAACGTCTGGCGCAGCTGCAAAAGCTGCTCGACAGCCAATTGCAGCCGGCTGCCCGCGAGCATTGCCACCTCGCCTCCTGGCGCGAAGGTACGCTGTTGCTGATCGTTACCGATGGTCACTGGGCCACGCGCTTGCGCTATCAGCAAAAGCGCCTGCAACGCCAGTTGCAGACCCTGGACGCCTTTGCCAGCCTGACCCGGATCCTCTTCAAGGTGCAACCACCCACCACCCAGAGCCGGGCCGCCACGCACACCGCCGATCTCTCCACACGTGCCGCCGAGAGCATTCAGGCGACCGCCGACGGCATCAGCGATCCGAAACTGCGCGCGGCGCTTGAGCGTCTGGCCAGTCATGCGCGGGACAAGGATGAGCAACCTGGGTAGGAGCGGGCTTGCCCCGCGATGCGATGTAACTGACCGATTGTTGCCGCGGGGCAAGACCACTCCCCCACACACGCA
>NZ_JBMOWO010000029.1:0-39351 GCF_049310525.1 Pseudomonas sp. GZD-222 | reverse complement strand
GTCCCTTTCCTCGGGGGTTGTGCCCCCACATTCCTTTCCCCCCGGCCCCCCCCCCGCTCCCACAAACGCGCATAAAAAAGGCCACCCGAAGGTGGCCTTAATCACTAGAGAGAGTGTTCGAACTTACACTGCCGCAACTGGACGCATGTAAGAGATCGGTGCCGTACTGGCATCTTCGAATGTCACCACTTCCCAGGCATCTGTTTCCTCGATCAGCTTGCGCAGCAGCTGGTTGTTCAGCGCGTGTCCGGACTTGTAGCCCTTGAACTCGCCGATCAGGCTGTTGCCCAGCAGGTAGAGGTCGCCGATGGCGTCGAGGATCTTGTGCTTGACGAATTCGTCTTCGTAACGAAGGCCGTCTTCATTGAGCACGCCGTCCTTGTCGACCACGATGGCGTTTTCCACGCTGCCGCCGAGCGCGAGGTTGTGCTTGCGCAGGTACTCGATATCGCTCATGAACCCGAAGGTCCGGGCGCGACTGACTTCCTTCACGAACGAGGTGCTGGAAAAGTCCACGCTGGCACTTTGAGTCCGGTTACGAAACACCGGGTGATCGAAATCGATCTCGAAACTCACCTTGAACCCGTCGAATGGCAGGAAAGTGGCGCGCTTGTCGCCGTCTTCCACTGTCACTTCGCGCAGGATGCGGATGAATTTCTTGGCTGCGTCCTGTTCTTCCAGGCCGGCCGATTGAATCAGGAATACAAAGGGTCCTGCGCTACCGTCCATAATAGGCACTTCGGACGCGGAGAGCTCGACGTAGGCGTTATCGATGCCCAGGCCAGCCATGGCCGAGAGCAGGTGCTCAACCGTGTCTACCTTGGTATCGCCATTGACCAGTGTCGTCGACATGGTGGTCTCGCCGACATTCGCCGCGCGGGCAGGAATTTCCACCACGGGGTCGAGGTCGGCACGGCGAAATACGATGCCGGTATCCACAGGTGCAGGTTTGAGGGTCAGGTAAACCTTTTCCCCGGAGTGCAGGCCGACACCTGTGGCACGGATAATATTCTTCAGGGTGCGTTGTTTAATCATGGCATTGGCCGCTTCAGCGCAAATTGCGAACTGGTATCAACAAAGGCTGAGGATAATACCAGACCCGGCCTTTGCTGAACACCAATCACCCTTATCCCCCTGATAAATTTCATTAATCAGCCTGACGACGGAGGAAGGCTGGGATGTCCAGATAGTCCAGATCGTCTTGCGGATTAAGCTTGGCAGCGGCGGCTGCACCGGCATGCGCCTGGTTGCGCATCACGGTCGGACGCTCCAGATCACGGTAGTTAACCGACGATTGTTCCTGACGAACAGGCGCCGGAGCGGCGGTCTGCACGGCAGCAGTCTGCATGGTGTTGTCGATAACCTTGACCGGTTTCTCGATCTTCGCACCCAGGCCGGTGGCAACCACAGTCACGTGCAGTTCGTCGCGCATGTCCGGATCGATAACAGTACCGACCTTGACCATGGCGTGATCGGAGGCGAAGGCTTCGATGATGCTACCCACATCCGAGTACTCACCCAGCGAGAGGTCAGGACCGGCGGTGATGTTCACCAGGATGCCGCGAGCGCCCTGCAGGTTGACGTCTTCGAGCAGCGGGTTGCGGATCGCCGCTTCGGTCGCTTCACGTGCACGGTTCGGACCGCTGGCGCAGCCAGTGCCCATCATCGCCATGCCCATTTCGCTCATCACGGTACGCACGTCGGCGAAGTCGACGTTGATCATGCCCGGACGCTTGATGATGTCGGAGATACCGCGAACGGCACCGGCCAGTACATCGTCAGCCTTGGCGAAGGCGGACAGCAGGCTGGCATCCTTGCCCAGGATGGTCAGCAGCTTCTCGTTCGGAATGGTGATCAGCGAGTCGACGCTGTCTGCCAGTGCACGGATGCCCTCATCGGCGATCTGCATGCGCTTGCGGCCTTCGAACGGGAACGGACGGGTCACCACCGCAACGGTGAGGATCCCCAGTTCCTTGGCCACTTCGGCGATGATCGGCGCAGCACCGGTACCGGTACCGCCGCCCATGCCGGTGGTGATAAACACCATGTTGGTGCCCTGCAGTACTTCAGCGATGCGCTCACGGTCTTCCAGCGCGGCCTGACGGCCGACTTCCGGATTGGCACCAGCACCCAGTCCCTTGGTGACGCCGGTACCCAGTTGCAAAATGGTCCGTGCGCCGATGTTTTTCAGCGCCTGGGCATCGGTGTTGGCGCAGATGAACTCAACGCCTTCGATGCTGCTCTTGACCATGTGATTGACGGCGTTGCCACCGCCGCCACCGACGCCGATCACTTTAATGACCGGACTTTGCGGGACGTTGTCTACGAGCTCGAACATTTTCCCTCTCCTTACAGTTCTCTAGTTTTTGCGCCTACTACTACTGCTTTGAAACTTTTAAAAGTTGCCTTTGACCCAGCGTGTGAAACGCTCGAACGCCGGTGCTTTGGGTTCATCGCCATAGTTGTTGCTGCTGGTACCGGTGAGGCTGACGCCGTCGGACTGCTTTTGCAGACCGTAAGTCAGCAAGCCCACACCAGTGGAATAGATCGGGTTGCGCACAACATCGCTCAGGCCCCGAACGCTATGCGGCACGCCCAGGCGTACCGGCATGTGGAAAATCTCTTCGGCCAGTTCTACTGCACCTTCCATCTTCGCGGTGCCGCCGGTCAGAACGATGCCCGCTGGCACCAGATCCTCGTAGCCACTGCGACGCAGCTCGGCCTGGATCAGAGTGAACAGCTCGTCGTAACGCGGCTCGACCACTTCCGCCAGGGCCTGACGCGACAGTTCGCGCGGCGGACGGTCGCCGACACTCGGCACCTTGATGGTTTCACCGGCACCGGCCAGCTTGGCCAGGGCGCAGGCGTAACGGATCTTGATCTCTTCGGCGTACTGGGTCGGCGTGCGCAGGGCCATGGCGATGTCGTTGGTCACCTGGTCGCCGGCAATCGGGATCACTGCGGTGTGACGAATCGCGCCTTCGGTGAAGATGGCAATGTCGGTGGTACCGCCACCGATGTCGACCAGGCACACACCCAGCTCTTTCTCGTCATCGGTCAGTACCGAATAGGCCGAGGCCAGTTGCTCGAGGATGATGTCGTCGATTTCCAGGCCACAGCGACGCACGCACTTCTCGATGTTCTGGGCGGCATTGACGGCACAGGTGACCACGTGAACCTTGGCTTCCAGACGCACGCCGGACATACCCAGTGGCTCGCGCACGCCTTCCTGGTTATCGATCACGTAGTCCTGCGGCAGGGTGTGCAGAACGCGCTGGTCGGCCGGAATGGCAACGGCCTGGGCAGCGTCGAGCACGCGCTCGAGGTCAGCGGCACTGACTTCACGGTCGCGGATCGCGACGATGCCGTGGGAGTTCAGGCTGCGGATGTGATTGCCGGCCACGCCAACGAACGCCGAGTGGATCCGGCAGCCAGCCATCAGCTGGGCTTCTTCCACCGCCCGCTGGATCGACTGCACGGTCGATTCGATATTGACCACCACGCCCTTCTTCAGGCCGCGGGAGGGATGAGTACCGATCCCGACGATTTCCAGGGTACCGTCGGCCGCAACTTCGCCAACCAGCGCCACTACCTTGGAGGTGCCGATATCGAGCCCGACGATCATTTTGCCGCTATGCGCATTTGCCATGGTCCTGCCTCTCTCTAATTCTTCGCAACGGCGGGTTGGGCCGTCGTCGGTGCAATCGGTTCCCGCCAGCCAACGGCCAGGCCATTGGCGTAACGCAGATCGATGCGGGCGATGTTCGTGATCTGTTCTTTGAGTGTCTTGTCGTAAATGGCAATGAAACGGCGCATTTTTTCCACCAGATGATCGCGCCCCAGCAGCAGTTCAACACCTGGCCCGGCGCTACCGGCGCCGGTGGTCAGGAACCAGCTGCCGCGCTCGCGCACTTCCAGCCGGGCAATTGAAAAGCCCATTGGCCGCAACATCTGGCTCAGTACCTGATATTGCTGCATCACTTGTTGCTGCGCCCGCTGCGGCCCGAACAGCTGCGGCAGGTGCTCGTAGTTGGCCAGTTCGCGCGGGGTGAAAGCCTGGCCCTGGTTATTGAGCAAGGCTTCCTCACCCCAACGCGCCACCGGCAACTGTTCTTCCAGGCGGATCACCACCTCGTCCGGCCACACCCGGCGTACCTCGGCATGAGCGATCCAGGGCATCTTCTCCAACTCGGCGCGCATGCTCGCCAGGTCGACGGTGAAGAAGCTCGCCGCCACATACGGGGCGATGCGCTGCTGCACCGCCTGCTGGCTGATGTAGCTGAGGTCGCCCTGCACGGCGATCTTGGTGATCGGCCGGTCGGCGTACGGCATCAGGCGTTGTGCGCCTTCATAGGCGCCGAAACCTGCGACGACCAACAGCACCGGCCAGAGCAGACGCTTGAAGACGCTGAAGTTGGCCTTGGGCAGGCGCGCCGACAGTGGCTCCTTGGCCACCATCCGGCTGGCACCGCGCGGCACCGGCTTGCTGCGGCCGGTGGCGGGTTGCTGATGACGTAACATCGCGCCTTGCATGGGCTTAACCTCGCGCCTCGACGCTGGCCGCCAGAATCGCCAGCACCAACTGCTGGAAGTCCAGGCCGGCCGCGCGTGCCGCCATAGGGACCAGGCTGTGATCGGTCATGCCTGGTGCGGTGTTGACTTCGAGCAGCCAGAAACGCCCCTGCTCGTCCTGCATCACGTCCAGCCGTCCCCAGCCAGCGATGCCGACGGCGTCGCAGGCACGGGCGGTCAGGTCGATCAATTCCTGTTCTTTTTCCGGGCTCAAGCCACAAGGAATCCGGTACTGGGTATCGGAAGCCAGGTACTTGGCGTCGTAGTCGTAGAATGTGTGCGGCGTGCCCAGGGCAATCGGCGGCAATACCTGGCCACGCAGGGTCGCGATAGTGAACTCCGGACCTTGAATCCATTGTTCGACCAACACTTGCGAGTCATAGGTGGCGGCGTCTTTCCAGGCGGCGATCAAATCATCGACGCTGGTCACTTTCGCCATACCGATACTGGAACCTTCATGGGCCGGTTTGACGATCAAAGGGAAGCCCAGTTCCGTGCCCGCAGAAATACAGTCAGCTTCGCTGCTCAGTACCGCGTGGCGCGGGGTCGGAATACCCAGACTCTGCCACACCTGCTTGGTGCGCAGCTTGTCCATGGCCAGCGCCGAAGCGAGGATACCGCTGCCGGTGTAAGGAATGCCCAGGCACTCGAGCAGGCCCTGCATGCTGCCGTCTTCACCGCCACGGCCGTGAAGAATGATGAAGGCGCGATCGATCTTCTCGCTCTGCAGGCGATCGAGCAGGTCGTCACCGACATCGATGGCAACCACGTCGACACCGGCGCTGGTCAGCGCTTCAATCACTGCCGCACCGGACTTCAGCGAAACTTCACGCTCGGCGCTCTTGCCGCCGTACAGCACGGCGACGCGGCCAAAGTCTTTGACCGCAAGGGTCGAATGCAATTTGTCGTAGGTGTTAACAGTCATTTTGACTTCCCCTGACTGGCAACGGCACCAGCGAACAACGGACTCTTGAGTAATTGCGGGGCCAGACCACCGATGTCACCGGCACCCTGGCACAGCAGGATGTCGCCAGCGCGCAGCAGCGGCTTGACCAACGGCGCCAGTTCGATGCCGCGCTCGATGTAGATCGGATCGAGCTGGCCGCGTTGGCGAATGCTGTGGCACAGCTGACGGCTGTCGGCACCGGGGATCGGCTCTTCGCCGGCCGGATAGACTTCCATCAGCAGCAGCACGTTGGCATCGGCCAGGACCTGGACGAAATCGTCATACAGGTCGCGGGTGCGGCTGTAGCGGTGCGGTTGGTAGACCATCACCAGACGCCGCTCAGGCCAACCACCGCGTACGGCCTTGATCACCGCAGCCACTTCGGTCGGGTGGTGACCGTAGTCGTCGACCAGCATGACGCTGCCACCGTCCACCGGCAGTTCGCCGTAGACCTGGAAGCGTCGCCCTACACCCTGGAACCCGGACAGACCCTGAACAATGGCTTCATCACTGATGCCTTCGTCGGTGGCAATGGCGATGGTCGCCAAGGCATTGAGGACGTTGTGGTTGCCCGGCATGTTGACCGACACGGCCAGCGGCTCGCGGTCGCGGCGCAGCACGGTGAAGTGGGTCTGCATACCCGACTGGCGAACATTGATCGCACGCACGTCGGCTTCTTCGCTGAAACCGTAGGTGACCGCCGGACGCTTGACCAACGGCAGGATCTCGCGCACCACCGGGTCGTCCAGGCACATCACCGCCAGACCGTAGAACGGCAGGTTGTGGAGGAACTCGACGAAGGTCTTCTTCAGCTTGTTGAAGTCACCTTCGTAGGTCGCCATGTGGTCGGCGTCGATGTTGGTAACCACGGCTACCAGCGGCTGCAGGTGCAGGAAGCTGGCATCGCTTTCGTCGGCTTCGGCGATCAGGTAGCGGCTGGTGCCAAGCTGGGCATTGGTACCCGCTGCATTCAGGCGGCCACCGATAACGAAGGTCGGATCCAGGCCGCCAGCGGCAAACACCGAGGCCAGCAGGCTGGTGGTGGTGGTCTTGCCATGGGTACCGGCGACGGCGATGCCGTGGCGATAGCGCATCAGCTCGGCGAGCATCTCGGCGCGCGGCACCACTGGAATACGTCGCTCAAGGGCGGTGGCGACTTCCGGGTTGGCAGGATTGATGGCGCTGGAAACCACCAGCACATCGGCGCTCGCCGCGTTCTCGGCACGGTGACCGATGAAGATCTGCGCACCAAAGGATTCCAGGCGTTGGGTAACTGCCGAGGTCTTGAGGTCCGAGCCCGATACCTGATAACCCAGGTTCAGCAGCACCTCGGCGATCCCGCACATGCCGACACCGCCGATACCGACGAAGTGGATGCGGCGGATACGGCGCATTTCCGGCTGTGGCATGGCTTTCTTGCTTTCAACCATGGGCCACCTCCAGACAGATATCGACCACGGTGCGGGTGGCCGCAGGTTTTGCCAGGCGCCGGGCAGTGGCGGCCATGGAGGAGAGTTTTTCCGGTTGCATCAGCACCTCGTTCAGGCGTTCAGCGAGTTGCGCTGCGCCAGTTGTCGCTTGTGGCATCAGGAAGGCAGCGCCTTCGCGGGCCAGATAATGGGCGTTATGAGTCTGGTGATCGTCGATGGCATGGGGCAAAGGCACCAGCATCGATGGCAAGCCGGCGGCAGCCAGCTCACTGACGGTCAGCGCGCCGGCGCGGCAGACCACCAGATCGGCCCAGGCGTACGCCTTGGCCATGTCCTTGATAAAGGGCTCTACCTGAGCCTCGACTCCAGCCTCGCGGTAGCGCTCGGCGGTAATCTGGTCGTGCTTTTTGCCAGCCTGGTGGAACACCTCGGGACGGATGTCCGCGGGTACCTGAGCCAGAGCCTGCGGCAGCAGTTTGTTCAGCGGTTCGGCGCCCAGGCTTCCACCCAGCACCAGCAAGCGTGGCCGGCGCGCGCCCAGAGGCTCGCGCGGGGTTTCCATGAACAGTTCGCTGCGCACCGGATTGCCGGTGGTGCGCAACTTGTCCGAGGCAGTAAAGGTACCGGGGAAAGCTTCGCAGACTCGGCCGGCCAACGGCACCAGCAGCCGATTGGCGGTACCGGCGCGGGCGTTCTGCTCGTGAACCACTACAGGTACGCCACAAAGCCGCGCGGCAACGCCACCCGGGCCGGTCACGTAACCGCCAAACCCGATCACGCAGACCGGCTTGAGCTGACGAATGATGCGTCGCGCCTGAAGCACTGCCTTGACCAGCGTGAACGGCGCCTTGAGCAACGACAGCTTGCCCTTGCCGCGCAGGCCGGTAACTTGAATCAGGTGCAACTGCAGGCCGGCCTGAGGTACCAATTCGTTCTCGATACCACGCGGGGTGCCCAGCCAGTGCACGGTGTAACCGCGCGCCTGGAACTCACGGGCACAGGCCAGCGCCGGGAACACGTGGCCCCCGGTGCCGCCTGCCATGATCAGTACATTCTTGCCGTCAGCGGCCATGATTCGGCTCCTCGGCAAAGTCACTTTCATTGAATTCGTGTTCTTCGCTGCCCAGATGGGTGCGACTCTCCCACTCGATCCGCAGCAACAGCCCGACACAGGCGCAGCAAATCACCAGCGAGCTACCGCCGTAGCTGAGGAACGGCAGGGTCAGACCCTTGGTCGGCAACAGGCCGACGTTCACGCCGATGTTGATCAGGAACTGACCAATCCACAGGAACGCCAGACCAAAGGCGACATAGGCAGCAAAGTACTGCTTGGCTTTCTCAGCCCACAAACCGATGTACAACGCACGCACCGTGACGAAGACGAACAGCGCTACGGTGAGCAGCGAACCGACCACACCCAATTCTTCGGCCAGTACCGAAAACACGAAGTCGGTGTGCGCTTCAGGCAGGTAGAACTGCTTCTGCACGCTGTTGCCAAGACCTACGCCAAGCCACTCGCCACGTCCGAACGCAATCAATGCCTGGGTCAACTGGTAACCGGAACCGAACTGGTCGGACCAGGGGTCGGTAAAGGTAATCAGACGCGCCATCCGGTAAGGCTGGGCCTGCACCAGGACAAACACCGCCCCCACCGCCAGCACCACCATCAAACTGAAGCGGAACAGGCCTACCCCACCAAGGAACAGCATCGCCGCAGCCGCGCCCATCATGACAACCGTGGCACCGAAGTCCGGCTCCATCAGCAGCAGGCCAGCCATGGGCAGCAAGACGATGAACGGTTTGAAGAAGCCCATCCAGCTTTCGCGCACCTCGGTTTGCCGGCGGACCAGGTAACCTGCCAGGTAGATCACTACGAAGACCTTGGCGATTTCCGAAGGCTGCACGTTGAAGAAGCTGAAACCGATCCAGCGCATCGAACCGTTCACTTCGCGACCGATGCCCGGCACCAGTACCAGCACCAGCAAGCCAAAGGCGCCGACCAGCATGGTGAAGCCCATCTTCTGCCAGGTGGCGATCGGCACCATCATGGTGACGATGCAGGCGAACACGCCGATGGCCACGTACACCAGGTGGCGGAACATGTGATACAGCGGGTTACCCGATTGCGCTGCGGCCACTTCCGAGGACGCCGAGGTGATCATCACCAGACCAAGCCCGAGCAACGCCAGGCAGCCGGCGAGCATGGCGAAATCGAGGTCGATGCCGCGACCGCTGATCAGCGGTGACGGATAGGGCTTGATCATGCCGAAGATCATGACAGCCCTCCTACGGCCTGGGCGAACAGGCGCCCACGCTCTTCAAAATTCTTGAACATGTCGAGGCTGGCGCAAGCCGGCGAGAGCAGCACGGCATCGCCAGCTTGAGCCAGTTCGGCCGAACGCTGTACCGCCTCGTCGAGGGTCTTGACCCGGATCAGCGGCACGTCATCACCAAGCGCCTGAGCCAGCAGCTCAGCATCGCGACCCAGCAGCACTACCGCACGGCAGTGAGCGGCCACAGGGCCACGCAGGGCGCCGAAGTCAGCACCTTTGCCGTCGCCGCCGGCGACCAGCACCAGCTTGCCGTCGATATCGGCCCCCAGGCCTTCAATGGCGGCCAGCGCTGCACCGACATTGGTCGCCTTGGAGTCGTCATACCAGCTCACGCCGTTGCGCTCACGCAACCACTGGCAGCGATGCGCGAGGCCGGCAAAGCTGCGCAGGCTCGAGAGCATGGCGTCAAATGGCAGCCCTACGGCATGGCCCAGGGCTAGCGCTGCCAAGGCGTTGGCCTGGTTGTGCGCACCGCGGATTTTCAGCTCGCGCACCGGCATCAGGTTCTGGAACTCGAACGCCAGGTATTTCTCGCCGTTTTCTTCGCGCAAGCCGAAGGCCTTGAAATCAGGCGCATTCAAACCGAAGGTCCAGCACGGCTGGCCTTCAGCGAGCAATGGACGGCTGAGGGCGTCCTGGCGGTTGACCACCACTTGCCGCGCACCACGGAAAATCCGGTGTTTGGCCAGGTGGTAGGCCGGCAGACCGCTGTAGCGGTCCATATGGTCTTCGCTGACATTGAGCACAGTGGCCACTTCAGCGTTGAGCTGGTCGGTGGTTTCCAGCTGGAAGCTCGACAGTTCCATCACGTACAGCTCGACGTCGTCGCTGAGCAAGTCCAGCGCCGGGGTACCGAGATTGCCGCCCACGGCCACACGCTTGCCAGCTGCAGCGGCCATTTCGCCGACCAGGGTGGTCACGGTGCTTTTCGCGTTGGAGCCGCTGATCGCGATAATTGGTGCCTTGGCATTGCGGGCAAACAGTTCGATGTCGCCGGACAGTTTTACCCCACGAGCAGCCGCTTGTTGCAGCGCCGGAGTAGCCAGGGCCAGGCCAGGGCTGACATAGAGTTCGTCGGCGCGGCAGAGAAACTCTACGTCCAGTTCGCCACAGCGCACTTCTACCTGCGGGTAATCACGGCGCAGGGTATCCAGTTCCGGCGGTTGCTCACGGGTGTCGGCGACCGCAAAGGCAACGCCCCGGTTCGCCAGGAAGCGAACCAGGGACATGCCGCTCTTGCCGAGGCCGACAACGATGCGGAAGTGGTCAGAAGCGATCAATGACACGCGTTTCTACCTCAGTTTCAGGGTGGCAAGGCCGATCAGCACCAGAATCACGGTGATGATCCAGAAGCGGACGATCACCCGAGGCTCGGGCCAACCCTTGAGTTCAAAGTGGTGATGAATCGGGGCCATGCGGAACACCCGCTTGCCGGTCAACTTGAACGAAGCCACCTGGATCACCACCGACAGGGTCTCCATGACGAACACGCCGCCCATGATGAACAGGACGATTTCCTGGCGAACGATGACCGCGATGGTACCCAGCGCTGCACCCAGTGCCAGAGCACCGACGTCGCCCATGAACACTTGGGCCGGATAGGTGTTGAACCACAGGAAGCCCAGACCGGCGCCGATCAGTGCGCCGCAGAACACAATCAGCTCACCGGCGCCCGGCACGTAAGGAATCAGCAGGTATTCGGCGAACTTCACGTTACCGGACAGGTAGCAGAAGATCCCCAGCGCACCGCCGACCATCACCGTTGGCATGATCGCCAGGCCATCGAGGCCGTCGGTCAGGTTCACCGCGTTGCTCGAACCGACAATCACGAAGTAGGTCAGCACCACGAAGCCGATACCCAGCGGGATGGTGACATCCTTGAGCATCGGCACGATCAGGGAAGTTTCGACGCTGCTCGGTGCCGTCATATAAAGGAAGATCGCCGCACCCAGACCGAACACCGACTGCCAGAAGTATTTCCAGCGGCTCGGCAGGCCACGCGAGTTCTTCTCGATCACTTTGCGGTAGTCGTCAACCCAACCGATGGCACCGAACAGCAGGGTGACGATCAGTACCACCCAGACATAACGGTTGGTCAGGTCGGCCCACAGCAAGGTGCTGATACCGATAGCCGAAAGAATCAAGGCGCCGCCCATGGTCGGGGTGCCCGATTTGGACAGGTGCGATTGCGGGCCGTCGTTACGAACCGCTTGACCGATCTGGCGGATCTGCAGGGTACGAATCATCCAGGGGCCCAACCACAGGGCCAGCGACAGCGCGGTCAGTACCCCAAGAATCCCGCGCAGGGACAGGTACTGGAAGACCGCGAAGCCTTTGTAAAACTGTTGCAGATACTCAGCCAACAGCAGCAGCATTAATGTTTCTCCCCGCTGGAACCGCACAAAGCCGCCACGACGTTCTCCATCGCAGCGCTGCGCGAACCCTTGATCAAAATGGTGGTATTAGTGGCCTGCTCGGCGCGTACGGCGTCGATCAGGTCAGCTTGATTAGCGAAATGTCGGGCATTGGCGCCGAACGCTGCGACTGCGTGAGCCATGTTCGGGCCCACCGCATACAGTGCCGACACCTTGTCTTTGGCGTACTCGCCTACCTGCCGATGCCCTTCCTCAGCCCACTGGCCCAATTCGCCGATGTCTCCGAGCACCAGGACGGTGCGGCCGGAAAAGCCGACGAGTATATCAACGGCAGCGCACATGGAGGTGGGGTTTGCGTTGTAAGTGTCGTCAATCACCCGTACGCCGTTCGGCGCCATCTGTACGACAGTGCGGCCCTTGACGGGTTGCACGGCGTTCAAACCCTGGACGATACCGTCCAGCGTCAGACCAAAGGCATGCGCGGCGGCGGCAGCGGCCAACGCGTTGGCTACGTTGTGAGTGCCGAGCAGATTGAGTTGGACCCGCGCAACACCCAATGGGCTACGCAGGTCGAAAGACGGGCAACCGCGCTCATCTTGAGCAATGTTGTCGGCGTGGAAATCAGCACCCGCATTGTTCAACGCGAACGTCAGCACCGGGTGATCACCCGCGCGCTGTTTCCACGTGCCGAAGGCCTTGTCATCAAGGTTCAATACAGCCACGCCATCCTGACCCAGGCCTTCGAGGATCTCGCCCTTGGCTTCAACAATCTTCTCTGGCCCACCGAACTCGCCAACGTGAGCGGTGCCGGCATTGTTGATCAGCGCCACCTGCGGCTTGGTCAGGCCAACGGTGTAGGCGATTTCGCCGATGCGCGAGGCGCCCAGCTCAATCACCGCTGCAGTATGTTCAGCAGCGATTTCGAGCAGGGTCAGCGGCGCACCGAGGTCGTTGTTCAAGTTGCCACGGGTCGCCAGGACCGGACCGCGCGTACGCAGGATGCTGGCGAGCATTTCCTTGACCGTGGTCTTGCCGCTGGAGCCGGTGATGGCAGCGACAGGCTTGTCGAACGCGGCACGATTCAGCGCACCCAACTGGCCCAGGGCCTGGCGGCAATCGGCAACCAGCAGTTGTGGCAGGCTGGTGCCCGGTACTTCGCGCTCCACCAGGGCAGCAACGGCGCCCTTGGCCTGGACATCATTCAGGTAGTCGTGACCATCGAAACGCGGCCCGGTCAGGGCAACGAAAAGCTGCCCGGCAACGATTGCGCGGCTGTCGATGCTGATGCCATTGAAGGTGGCATCCGCACCCAGCAGGCGCCCCTGCAAAGGCGCGGTCAACTGACTGAGGGTCAATGGCTTAAGCATGAGGCGCCTCCCAGACTGCGAGCGCTTTCTCGGCTTCGACCAGGTCAGAAAAGTCATGACGCTGGCCGTTGATTTCCTGATAGTCCTCATGACCTTTGCCGGCCAGGACGATGACATCATCAACACCGGCACTGGCAATCAACTGGGCAATCGCAGCACCACGGCCGGCAACGAACTCGACCGCATCAACCTTGGCGAACCCTGGACGGATGTCGGCAAAGATCTGCTGCGGGTCTTCGCTGCGCGGGTTGTCGTCGGTGACCAGCACACGGTCCGCCAGACGCTCGGCCACTTCGGCCATCAACGGGCGCTTGCCACGATCACGGTCGCCACCACAGCCGAACAGGCACAGCAGCTGCCCCTTGGCGTGTGGGCGCAGGGCTTGCAGTACCTGCTCCAAGGCGTCCGGGGTATGGGCGTAATCGACCACCACCAGCGGTTTGCTGCCACCACCCAGGCGCTGCATACGGCCGATTGGCCCTTCCAGCAGAGGGGTGACCTTGAGAATTTCGTCCAGCGCATAGTCCAGCGCCAGCAGCGTACCGACCGCCGCGAGCATATTGCTCAGGTTGAAACGGCCGAGCAGGCGGCTGCGCAGGGTTCGTTCGCCCTGGGCAGTGACGATAACGGCGCGCACACCTTCGTCATCAAAATGCGCTTCGCGGCAGTACAGCGAAGCGTCGCGGTCTTTGAGGCTGTAGCTGATCAGACGCGATTCGCCCTTCTCGGCCGCCAGGCGACGACCGAAGTCGTCATCCAGATTGACCACCCGGCAACGCAGGTTCGGCCAGGCAAACAGACGCGCCTTGGCGTCTTCATAAGCCTGCATGCTGCCGTGGTAATCAAGATGATCACGCGACAGGTTGGTCATTACTGCAATGTCGAACGCCAGCGCCGCAACCCGACCCTGATCCAGGGCGTGGGAAGAAACCTCCATGGCCACGGCCTTGGCCCCGCCTTTCTTGAGGTCGTTGAGGGTCGCTTGCACGGCAATCGGATCCGGCGTGGTCAGGCGACCGCTTTGCAGTTCGCCATAGAATCCAGTACCCAGGGTGCCAATCAGGCCGCAGCGCTGGCCGAGCTTGTCCAAAGCTTGGGCCACCAGCTGAGTGACGCTGGTCTTGCCGTTGGTGCCAGTGACGCCAACCAGATTCAGTTGACGGCTTGGCTCGCCATAAAAGCGCCCGGCAATGTCCGACAACTGGGCAATCAGTCCCTTGACCGGAATCAGCGGCACTTCGGTGATCGGCAGCACTGTGGCGCCCTGTGCTTCGTAGGCCACCGCAGCCGCACCGCGCTTGAGCGCATCGGCAATGTGATCGCGACCATCGACCAGCGCACCCGGTACCGCCAGGAACAGATCGCCCGGACGAATGTTGCGGCTGTCGAGGGTCAGCTCGCGAATCAACGGATCGCGGCTGGCCTGGGCGAAAAGCTTACTCAGTGGCATTGTCATCAACCGCGCCCTCCTTTGGCGGGCGCAGCATCAACCTGCTGCTGTGGAACCGGCGGCGGAAGGTTATCCGGCGGAATATTCATCAGGCGCAACGTGCCGGACATGACCTTGCTGAAGACCGGCGCTGAAACCAGGCCACCGAAGTAGCCGCCTTTGCTCGGCTCGTCGATGACCACGACCACGGCATAGCGCGGATCGCTCATCGGGCCGAAACCGGCGAACAGCGAGCGGTAGGAATTCTCGGTGTAGCCCTTGGAACCGATCGTGGCTTTACGTGCCGTACCACTCTTGCCACCTACGTGATAGAACGGCACCTGGGCGCGGAATACACCGCGTGGCGCTTCAATAACTTGCTGGACCATGCCCTGGATGGTCTTGGCGACTTCTACCGGCACCACCTGAGTGGACTCTGGTGTCTTGTCGACCTTGAGAATGCTCAACGGCACCATCTTGCCGTCGTTGGCCAGCGCGGCGTAGGCATGCACCAGCTGCAGCGCAGTCACCGACAGACCGTAGCCGTAGGACAGGGTCGCGGTTTCTGCCTTGCGCCACTCGCGATGGTTCGGCAGGTTACCCACGCGCTCGCCCGGGAAGCCCAGGCCGGTGTACTGACCCAGACCGAGCTGGGACATCACGCGGTAGATCGATTCGCCGCCGATATCGAAGGCGATCTTGCTCATGCCGACGTTACTGGAGTTGATCAGGATGCCGGTCAGGTCGAGGATCGGGCCTTCGCTCTTGGAAACGTCACGAATGGTGTAGCGACCCAGTTGCAAGGTGCCCGGATAGACCTCGACCTTATCAGTCGGCTTCCAGCGCCCACTCTGCAGCGCAGCACTCATGGACAGCGGCTTGACCGTGGAACCGGGCTCGAACACATCGATGATCGCGCGGTTACGCATGGCCGCCGGGAACATGCTGCGACGGTTGTTCGGGTTGTAGGTGGGCTGGTTGACCATGGCCAGCACTTCACCGGTCTTCACATCGAGAATCACCAGGCTGCCGGCCTTGGCTTCCTGCTCGGCAATTGCATTGCGCAGTTCGCGGGTTGCCAGATATTGCAGGCGCAGGTCGATGGACAACGCCAAGGTCTTTCCGGCCTTGGCGTTTTTGGTTACCTGGATGTCTTTGATCAGCCGGCCACGCCGGTCCTTGATAACTTGCCGCTTGCCGGGCACGCCGGCCAGCCATTCATCGTAGGCCAATTCCACCCCTTCGCGACCGTGGTCATCGAGGTCGGTAAAGCCGACCATGTGCGCGGCGACATCACCGGCGGGGTAGAAACGGCGAAATTCCTCGATGCCGTAGACACCAGGAATTTTCAGATCAAGTACCACCTGCCCCTGCTCCGGGGTCAAGCCCCGCACCAGGTAGATGAACTCTTTGCTGGCTTGTTGCTCGAGGCGCTGGGTCAGCTGTTGCGGACTCTGCTTGAGCGCGGCGGCCAGTGCCGGCCAGCGCTCCTTGTAGGCCTGCATTTCCTTGGGGTTGGCCCACAGGGTGGTGACCGGTGTACTGACCGCCAGCGGTTCACCGTTGCGGTCGGTGATCAGCCCGCGGTGCGCAGGAATCGGGATATGGCGCAGGCTGCGGGCATCGCCCTGGCCCTTGAGGAAGTCGCGGTCAACGACCTGCAGGTCGATGATGCGCCAGGCAATCGCACCGACCATTACCGCCAGCAACGCGATGACCACGCGGAACCGCCACGGGTAGAGGGCACCTTCGAGCTTCATCATGGCGCCACCATCCGTACTTCGTCGGCGGCCGGGATGCGCATCTTCAGTTGTTCGCTAGCCAGGTTCTCGATACGGCTGTGAGCCGTCCAGGTGCTTTGCTCAAGAATCAACCGACCCCACTCGGCCTGAGCCTTGTCACGTTCGCTCAGTTCGCCATACAGGGTATTGAGCAACTGACGGTTCCAGTGCGCGCTGTACGACACCGCCACCGAAGAAACGAGCACGGCAATGAACAGCAGAAGCATCAGGAAGCTTCCGCCTGGCAAAGGCTTGGCGAACAAGCGGCTCACCGCAGCTTCTCGGCAACACGCATAACGGCACTGCGCGAACGTGGGTTGGCCTTGAGTTCGGCTTCGGAGGCGAATTGCGCCTTGCCGATCAGCTTGATCTTCGGCTCGAAATGCTTGTGCTGCACTGGCAGGTTGCGTGGCAGGTTGTCGCCCTCGCCCTTGACCAGCTTGCGCATGAACAGCTTGACGATGCGGTCTTCCAGGGAGTGGAAGCTGATCACCACCAGACGGCCGCCCACTTCCAGCGCCTCAAGTGCGGCTTCAAGGCCGGCCTCAAGGTCGCCAAGTTCGTTGTTGACGTGAATACGCAGGCCCTGGAAGGCACGGGTTGCCGGGTTCTTGCCCTTTTCCCAGGCAGGGTTGGCTACCTTGAGTACTTCGGCCAGGTCGGCAGTGCGCTCGAACGGCTGGGTTTCGCGACGGGCAACCACGGCGTTGGCCATACGCTTGGCAAAACGCTCTTCGCCGTATTCCTTGAATACGCGCGCGATCTCTTCGGCTGACGCGCTGGCGATGAACTGCGCAGCGCTGACGCCACGGCTTGGGTCCATACGCATATCCAGCGGGCCATCGTTCATGAAACTGAAGCCACGCTCCGGATCATCCAGCTGCGGCGAAGAAACGCCCAGATCGAGGAGGATGCCATTGACCTTGCCGCTGATACCGCGCTCAAGCGCTTCGGCACCCAGCTCGGCAAAGCTGCGCTGCACAATGACAAAGCGGCCGTCTTCGGCCGCCAGCGCTTGCCCGGTGGCAATCGCTTGAGGATCTTTGTCAAAACCCAGCAACCGTCCTTGCGGACCGAGCTTGCTGAGAATCAACCGGCTATGCCCGCCGCGACCAAAGGTGCCATCCAGATAGCAGCCATCGGCGCGTACGGCGAGAGCCTCGACGGCTTCGTCAAGCAGTACGGTGATGTGGTTAAAGCCGCTATCTATAGTCACAGGATCAAATCACGCAGTTCATCAGGCATGGCGCCCGGTTGTTGAATAGCTGCAAGATCGGCTGCCGAAACTGCGTTCCAGGCATCCTCATCCCACAGCTGAAATTTGTTCAGTTGCCCCACCAGCATCGCCTTCTTGTCGAGCTTGGCGTATTCGCGCAAACGCGGAGGCACCAGGAAACGCCCACTGCCATCAAGCTCCAGATCCACCGCATTGCCGATCAGCAGACGCTGCAGGCGACGGTTCTCTTCACGCAATGACGGCAACGCGCGTAACTTGGCTTCAATCAGTTCCCACTCATCGAGCGGGTATACACACAAGCAGGGGTCCACCGCATCGATGGTCACGATCAACTGCCCGGAACTACGCGAATCGAGCTCGTCACGGTACCGGCTCGGCATTGCGAGACGGCCCTTTGCGTCGAGGTTGATAGCGTTGGCTCCGCGGAACACGGCTGCGATTCCCCACTTGTTAGCTTTTTTGTGATCAGAAAACCCACTTCATGCCACTTTCTGCCACTTGCGCACACTATAGGAATCCGCCTACCACACCGTCAAGGCACGCTTATAAGGAAATCCCTTACAGATCGGAGATTTAGCGCAAGAAGGGAAGATAAAAGGACAAATCGGCGAGGTTTTTGACGAGAAAAATCAAACTCATTCAGACAAATAGCGTCCGAAGTTAAAGTAATTTATTAAGAGTAAGATTTTTTTGGTATTACCGAGACACATCTGCTATCGATTCAAGCAGGAGGGGAAGAGGTGGAGAGTCGATCTGTAAGCCGGGTTTTGTCGAGGACAGTCATTCCTCTACGACGGCCATCACTGGACGCCTCTAGCAACCTACCCGGTTCCAACGCGGGCCGCGCCATATGGAACCCTATTTGGTCTTGCTCCGAGTGGGGTTTACCTAGCCACGAACTGTTGCCAATCGTGCGGTGCGCTCTTACCGCACCTTTTCACCCTTACCGGCACCGAAGTGCTTAGGCGGTTGTTTTCTGTGGCACTTTCCGTAGGCTCACGCCTCCCAGGTGTTACCTGGCACTCTGCCCTATGGAGCCCGGACTTTCCTCCCCCCTCTTTTGCGGAACAAAAGAAGGCAGCGACTGTCCGATCGACTCTCCGCCGCAAAGGTTAACGGCAGAGACGCTCAAGAACAAGCGATAAAACAAATAGTAGCACCAAGCCATTATTTGTCTTTCTGTTTTTCCAGGGCCGCCTGATACAGCACATTCTTGCGCACGCCGGTGATTTCCGCCGCCAGGGCTGCCGCGCGCTTGAGCGGCATCTCCGCCAGCAACAGGTCAAGCACGCGCATCGCCTCGGTACTGACCGCCTGCTCATCTTCCGGCGCAGTCCAGCCGGCGACCAACACCACGCACTCGCCGCGCTGCTGATTGCTGTCAGCCTCGACGAAGGCGCGCAGCTCACCCAGCGGCAAGCCCTTGAGGGTTTCGAAAGTCTTGGTCAGCTCGCGCGCCAGCAACGCCGGACGCTCGGCACCAAACACCTCTTCCATATCCTGCAGGCATTCGAGAATCCGGTGCGGCGCCTCGTAGAAAATCAGCGTACGCGGCTCTTCCTTGACCTGGCTCAGGCGCGCCCGGCGACCGACCGCCTTGGCGGGCAGAAACCCCTCGAAGATGAAACGGTCCGAAGGCAAGCCTGCGGCCGACAGTGCCGCAATCAAAGCGCAAGCTCCGGGCACCGGAACCACGGCGACGCCTGCAGCACGCGCCTGGCGCACCAGGTGATAGCCAGGGTCGGAAATCAGCGGCGTACCGGCATCGGAAATCAGCGCGACGTTATCGCCCGCGAGCAAACGCGTGAGAAAGCGGCTGCCTTCATCGCGCTCGTTGTGCTCGTGACAGGCCGCCAATGGGGTATTGATACCGAAGTGTTGCAACAAGCGAATGGAATGGCGCGTGTCTTCCGCTGCAATCAGGGCGACATCGCTGAGCACTTTCAGCGCCCGCGCACTCATGTCATCCAGGTTGCCGATGGGCGTGGCCACCACGTAAAGCGTGCCAGCAGTGGAATGGGAAGCCCCTGGAACATCAGTCACAGCACACACCTGTCGTGTTGAACAAAGCGCCATTGTAGCCCGACTGACGGCAACAATGCGTAACCGGCGCCGCCTGCACATCGCTTGTCAGCACCTATATTGAAGGATTAACGCCAGCAACATCGCGCCCCGGCCAACGCTTGGGTACAATTGCCAGTTAATTTGATCGAGTAACAGGACCTTTACATGATCGCTTGCCTGCGGCTGTTCACAGCCCTTTGCCTCGCCGCCCTGCTGGCTGCCTGCGCCAGCTCGCCCTCGTCGAGCCTCGGCGAACTGCCGCGCACCCCGGACGCCAGCATCGAGCAACTGCTTGAACAGGCCGCCACCAGCAAGACACCTGACGAGGCCGCACTGCTGCGCCTGAGCGCTGCCGACCTGGCTTTCCGGCAAAAAGACAACGTGCGTGCAGCACGTATCCTTGAGCAGGTGCCGATGGATCAACTGAAACCGGCCCAGCAGATTTTCGCCAGCACCCTGAGTGCCGAGCTGGCCATGAGCCGCAATCAGCCCAAAGCTGCCCTGACTGCCCTCAGCCATCCAAGCATGGCGCGTCTGGGCGAACTGCCGGACGAGCAACAACGCCGCACCCGCAGCGTGCAGGCCAGCGTGCTGGAAGCCAACGGCCAGCCCCTCGCCGCCGCCCAGGCTCGCGTCGACCTGGCCCCGCTGCTCAGCGGCAACGCCGCCAGCGCCAACCAGGACGCCATCTGGACCCTGGTCGCCGCCCTGCCCAGCGATCAACTGCAAAGCGCCAGCACCGGCTCTGAGCCGCTGGCCGGTTGGGCCAGCCTGGCCCTCGCAGTAAAAAGTGCCGGCACCCTGGAACAGCAACAGGTAGCCATCGAAACCTGGCGTAGCCAGCACCCTGAGCACCCGGCCGCCCTGCAGCTGCCGCTGCCGCTGGTCAAGCTCAAGGAAATGGCCAGCCAGCCGCTGACCAAAATTGCCCTGCTGCTGCCACAGGAAGGCCAACTGGCCGGTGTTGCCCGCGCCCTGCGTGACGGTTTCATGGCTGCGCACTTCCAGGCCCAGCAAGCCGGCCAGAAGCCACCTGCCGTCGAAGTATTCGACAGCTCGCGCCTGACCTCCCTGGATGACTTCTACCGTCAGGCCCAGGCAGCTGGCGTGCAACTGGTCGTTGGCCCTCTGGAAAAACCACTGGTCAAGCAACTCGCCGCGCGCCCGCAACTGCCGATCACCACCCTCGCCCTGAACTACAGCGATGCCGGCCAGACCGGCCCGGCGCAACTGTTCCAGTTTGGCCTCGCCGCCGAAGACGAAGCCCGCGAAGTCTCCCGTCGCGCCCACGCCGACGGCATGGTGCGCGCTGTCGCCCTGGTACCGCGTGGCGAGTGGGGTGACCGGGTGCTCAAGGCATTCCGCCAGGACTGGGAAGCCAAAGGCGGCACCCTGCTCGCCGCCGAGCACGTTGACCAGCCCGTAGCGCTGGCCCAGCAGATTGCCGACCTGTTCCAATTGCGCCAGAGCGAAGGCCGCGCCAAGAGCCTGCAGAGCACTGTCGGCGGCACCGTTTCGGCTCAGCCATCGCGCCGTCAGGACATCGACTTCATCTTCCTCGCTGCCACTCCGCAGCAAGGCCAGCAGATCAAGCCGACCCTCAACTTCCAGTACGCCGGTGACGTTCCGGTCTACGCCACCTCGCACCTGTACAGCGCCAGCGGTGACGTCAACCAGTACAACGACATGAACGGCATTCGCTTCTGCGAAACCCCTTGGCTGCTCGACACCAACAACGCCCTGCGCCAGCAGGTCGTCGCTCAGTGGCCACAGGCCAACGGCAGCCTCGGCCGCCTGTACGCCATGGGTATCGACGCCTACACCCTGGCGCCGCGCCTGGGCCAGCTCAAGGCACTGCCCGACAACCGCATCGAAGGCTTCTCCGGCAGCCTGAGCATGAACCCGAACCAGCGCATCGAGCGTCAACTGCCTTGGGCCGAGTTCTCTGGCGGACAGATCGTACGCCTGCCCGACACCCCCCGCTGATGCCCGACAGTTCTCGCCAACACGCAGGCCAGGCCGCCGAGCGGCACGCCCTTGAGTACCTTCAGGGGCAAGGCCTGTGCCTGTTGGCGCAGAACTGGCGATGCAAAGGTGGCGAGCTGGATCTGGTCATGCTCGACAGCGATACAGTAGTATTCGTCGAAGTTCGCTATCGGCTACATGCAAACTTTGGCGGTGCGCTCGGCAGTATCGACGGGCGCAAGCAGGACAAACTGGTGCTAGCCGCCGAGTCTTTTCTGCACAAGGAAACCCACTGGGCTAACCACCCATGCCGTTTCGATGTGATTGCCGTGCAAGGCAGAGGCCACTCGGGCCAAGCACTCCAATGGCTGAAAAACGCCTTCGAATGCTGAGCCCGCCCTGCCCCTGCACGTTTACCCCAACAACTTTTTTGCTCTTTGCTTCGCGGGCCGCACAGTCATGTGCCGGGACCCTTTCTGTCCCGACACGCCCGACCAGCCGCCCTACTTAAGGTCTCACTGATGGACATGCAATCCCGAATTCGCCAGCTATTCCAGGCCAGCATCAACACCAAGCAACAGGCGATGGAAGTCCTTGCACCGCACATCGAGCAAGCCAGTCAGGTCATGGTCAACGCCCTGCTCAACGAGGGCAAGATGCTTGCTTGCGGCAATGGCGGCTCAGCCGGCGATGCCCAGCACTTCTCCTCCGAACTGCTGAACCGCTTCGAACGTGAGCGCCCGAGCCTGCCGGCCATCGCCCTGACCACCGACAGTTCGACCATCACCTCGATTGCCAACGACTACAGCTACAACGAAATTTTCTCCAAGCAGATTCGCGCCCTGGGGCAACCGGGCGATGTGTTGCTGGCAATTTCGACCAGCGGTAACTCGGCAAACATTATTCAAGCGATCCAGGCCGCACATGATCGCGAAATGATTGTCGTAGCTCTGACCGGACGCGATGGCGGCGGCATGGCTTCGCTATTGCTACCCGAAGACGTCGAAATTCGCGTTCCGGCCAATGTCACCGCACGTATCCAGGAAGTCCACCTGCTGGCGATCCATTGCCTCTGCGATCTGATCGACAGCCAATTGTTCGGGAGTGAAGAATGACCCCTATGCGCATCGGCCTGATGGCCCTGACCCTGTGCCTGAGCCTGTCCGGCTGCAGCTCGGTCCTCACCGCCACACGCGACAAGCCGATCGAAGATGATCGCGGTACCCGTACCTTCGGCAGCAAGATCGATGACTCGCTGATCGAAACCAAGGTAGCGGTCAACGTTGCCAAGGCCAGCCCTGACCTGGACAAGAACTCGCACATTGTCGTCAGCAGCTTCAACGGTATTGTCCTGCTTGCCGGCCAGACCCCGCGCGCCGACCTCAAGAACCTCGCCGAACAGGCTGCAGGTCAGGTCCAGCGAGTGAAAAAAGTACACAACGAACTGCAGGTGCTGCCGCCCTCCTCGATCCTGGCGCGCAACAACGATGCCTGGCTGACCACCAAGATCAAGACCCAGATGCTCACCGACAGCAACATTCCTGGTTCGCGGATCAAGGTGATCACCGAGAACGGCATTGTCTACATGCTCGGCCTGCTGACCCAGCAGGAAGCCACCCGCGCCACCAATCTGGTGCAGGGTGTGTCGGGCGTGCAGAAGATCGTCAAGCTGTTCGAATACATCGACTGATTTAAAATCCATCGCGGGGCAAGCCCTCTCCTACAGTGGGAGCGGGCTTGCCCCGCGATAACTCCCAAGGAAATCCCCATGAAAAACGGCCTGCTGTCGACCCTTCTGATCGGCGCCTTCGCCACCCTCGCCGGCTGCTCCAGCCCGAGCCTGATCACCCTCAACGACGGCCGCGAATTCCAGGCTGTCGATGCGCCTCGTTACGAGCGCAGCTCCGGCTTCTACGAGTTCGAGCAGCTGGACGGCAAAGTGACCCGCGTCAACAAGGACCAGGTCCGCACCATCACCGACCTGTAACCAGGACGGATAAAAAAAGGCGATCCGCAAGGATCGCCTTTTTTATTACTTCACTACCTTCAGGCTTGGACGCCCGCTTGGCCGTGGCGGCTGGCCGCCGGTAGGCGGACCATCGTCATCCGGCTCGACGATGTCGTCGTCTTCCTCTTCATCGTCGTCCAGCAGCGGCGGCTCCAGCTCGAAGACCATGCCCTGGCCATTCTCGCGGGCATAAATACCGAGAATCGCACCGGCAGGCACGAACAAGGTATGGGCAACGCCACCAAAGCGCCCCTCGAAGCTCACAGCCTCGTTATCCATGTGCAGATGACGTACCGCACTGGGTGAGATGTTGAGGACGATCTGGCCATCGCTGGCGAAGCCCTGGGGCACTTGTACCGCCGGGTACTCGGCATTGACCAACATGTGTGGGGTGCAGTCGTTGTCCACGATCCACTCATAGAGTGCACGTACCAAATAGGGGCGACTGGAGTTCATCGACAGCTCCTTAAAACCTAGCGCATTTCACGTTCAGCAGCGGACAGGCTTGCCTGGAAAGCTTCGCGGGCAAACTGGCGCTCCATGTAATCGAGCAACGGCTTGGCCGGCCGCGGCAGTTCAATTCCCAACACCGGCAAACGCCAGAGTATGGGCAGTAGACAACAATCGACCAGACTTTGCTCCTCACTGAGGAAGCAAGGCTTGTCGGCAAACAACGGCGACACGCCAGTCAGGCTTTCGCGCAGCTCCTTGCGCGCCTGAACGCGAGCGGCTTCCTTGCTGCGCGGATCGAGTATCAGATCAACCAGCGCACACCAATCGCGCTGGATGCGATGAATCAGCAGCCGGCTGTTGGCCCGCGCGACCGGATAGACCGGCAGCAGCGGCGGGTGCGGGTAGCGTTCGTCGAGGTATTCCATCACCACCGTCGACTCGTACAGCGCCAGGTCACGGTCGACCAGGGTCGGCACGCCGCCATAGGGGTTCACTTCGACCAGCTTGGGCGGCAGGCGACCGGGATCGACATTGATGATCTCGACGCTGACACCTTTCTCGGCGAGAACGATGCGCACCCGATGAGAATAATGGTCAGCGGGGTCGGAGTAGCAGGCTAACCGGTTGGTCACGCCCATAGTGGTCCTCCTCGCAGATGAAATTATAGAAGCTACAAATGCAAACGCGCCCTGCGGGAACCTCCGTTATCCAGAGGCCCCCCAGGGCGCGTTCAACTACCAGAAACTACTGCGTGATCAGTGCACGTCCTTCCAGTATTCGCGCTTGAGCAGATAAGCGAATATGAAGAAGAAGGCCAGGTACAACAGCACGTAAGTACCGATGCGCTGACTTTCCAGTTTGACCGGGTTGGCCGAATAGGCCAGGAAGGTCACCAGGTTCTTGACCTTCTCGTCGAACTGCTCTGCGGTCAGGGTACCGGATTTCGGCTCCACGGTCAGCTGGTCGCACGCTTCATGGGTCAATGGCGACCCGGTCAGCGGGTCGAACTGCTTCTTGCCATCGACGACAGTCTGCACCTGCTTGCAACCGATCACCTGGTTGCCTTGCAGGCCAACCAGCACGTTAGGCATGCCGACGTTCGGGAAAACCTTGTTGTTCACCCCGTACGGACGCGACTTGTCTTCGTAGAAGCTGCGCAGGTAGCTGTACAGCCAGTCGGTGCCACGTACACGGGCAACCAGGGTCAGGTCAGGCGGCGCGGCACCGAACCAGGTCTTGGCGTCGTCAGGCTTCATGCCGATCTTCATGTGGTCGCCAATCTTGGCGCCGGTGAATACCAGCTTCTCGAGCATCAGCTCGTGAGGGATACCCAGGTCGTCCGCGACCCGCTCATAGCGCTGGAACTTGGCACTGTGGCAACCCATGCAATAGTTGGCAAAGGTGCGCGCGCCGTCCTGCATGGCGGCCTTGTCGGTCAGATCGATATCGACCTTGTCCAGCTCCAGGCCGTGTTCGGCCGCGAAGGTCAACGAGGGCATCACTGCCAGAATCAATACTGCAAATAGCTTTTTCATCAGCCAGTCACCCTTTCCGGAACCGGTTTGGTCTTCTCGAGCCGGGTGTAGAACGGCATCAGAAGGAAGTAGGCGAAATACAGGAAGGTGCATACCTGCGACAGCAACGTACGGCCCGGGGTCGGTGCCAGTACGCCGAGCACGCCGAGGATCACGAACGAGATGCAGAACACCACCAGCCAGATCTTGCTCATCCAGCCCTTGTAGCGCATGGATTTGACCGGACTGCGGTCAAGCCATGGCAGGACGAACAGCACGGCAATCGCAGCACCCATGGCGATAACGCCGAGGAGCTTGTCCGGAACCGCGCGCAGAATCGCGTAGAACGGCGTGAAGTACCAGACCGGGGCAATGTGCTCAGGAGTCTTGAAGGCGTTAGCCTGCTCGAAGTTCGGTTTTTCCAGGAAGTAACCGCCCATTTCCGGGAAGAAGAACACCACGGCACAGAACACGAAGAGGAACACGACGACGCCGACGATATCCTTCACGGTGTAGTAAGGGTGGAAAGGAATGCCATCCAGCGGCACGCCGTTCTCGTCCTTGAGCTTCTTGATATCGACGCCGTCCGGGTTGTTCGAACCCACTTCGTGCAGCGCCAGGATGTGCAGCACCACCAGGCCGAGAATCACGATCGGCAGGGCGACAACGTGCAACGCAAAGAAGCGGTTCAGGGTGATGCCGGAAATCAGGTAGTCACCACGGATCCACTGGGTCAGGTCATCGCCGATCACCGGAATCGCACCGAACAGCGAGATGATCACCTGGGCCCCCCAGTACGACATCTGGCCCCACGGCAGCAGGTAACCCATGAAGGCTTCGGCCATCAGCGCCAGGTAGATCAGCATGCCGAATACCCAGACCAGCTCGCGAGGCTTCTGGTACGAGCCGTACAGCAGGCCACGGAACATGTGCAGGTAGACGACAATGAAGAACGCCGACGCGCCGGTGGAGTGCAGGTAGCGCAGGATCCAGCCGTACTCGACGTCACGCATGATGTATTCGACCGAGGCGAATGCCTCTTCGGCCGACGGCGTGAAGCTCATGGTCAGCCAGACGCCGGTGACGATCTGGTTAACCAGCACCAGCAGTGCCAGGGAGCCGAAAAAGTAGAAGAAGTTGAAGTTCTTCGGTGCGTAATACTTGCTGAGATGGTCTTCCCACATCTTGGTCGCGGGGAAGCGGGCGTCAACCCAATCCATGAACTTACTCATCACGCGTTCTCCTGATCGACGCCGACGACAATGATGTCGTCCGACTCATAAGAGTGCGGCGGCACTGGCAGATTGAGCGGCGCCGGCTGGGACTTGTAGACGCGGCCAGCGAGGTCGTAGTGAGAGCCGTGGCACGGACAGAAGTAACCGCCGACCCACTTGGGACCCAGGTCGACCGGGGCGACTTCAGGGCGGAAGGTTGGCGAGCAGCCCAGGTGGGTGCACAGGCCGACCAACACCAGGATCTCCGGCTTGATCGCGCGGTTTTCCGGGTTGACGTAGGTGGGTTGGACCGATGCCTTGGATTCAGGGTCGGAGAGGTCGCCGGCGATCTTCTTGAGGTTGCCAAGGATCTCTTCGGTACGACGGACGATGAAGACCGGCTGACCACGCCACTCAGCAATCATCTGCTGGCCTGGCTCAACTTTGGCGATATTCACCTTCACCGGTGCACCTGCGGCTTTCGCCTTGGCACTGGGGAACCATGACCCCACAAACGGGACCGCAGCCCCCACCGCTCCTGCAGCACCCACCACGGACGTGGCTGCTACAAGGAAGCGACGCCGGCCTGCATTGACGCCGTCATTGCTCATTCAGTCCTCTCCCATCAGCTTTATGGCCTGTTACAACAGGCATCTACTAAGTAATTTCTGAACTGCTAAAAATATTTGCTGAACTGCTAAAAATTTGCCGCATGGTAATGAAAAGACCCTTCTCTGACAAGGTGATTAGCCCTCTGCCACTGCGCAATCCCTTGTACCTCTTGACCTGCGTCTATGCGGCAAGTTGTCACAGTAAAGAACAGCATAGTTATTCAAGACATAAAAAAAGCCCGGTTCCACCAGGAACCGGGCTTTTTTTGAACGCCGAAGCGAAATTAACGCTTGGAGTACTGAGGACGCTTACGTGCTTTACGCAGACCCACTTTCTTACGCTCAACTTCACGAGCGTCGCGGGTAACGAAGCCAGCTTTGCGCAGAGCGCTACGCAGGGTTTCGTCGTAGTCCATCAGTGCACGGGTGATACCGTGACGGATTGCACCGGCCTGGCCGCTGACACCACCACCGATAACGGTGACGTAGATGTCGAACTTCTCGGTGGTCTCGGTCAGTTCCAGCGGCTGGCGTACTACCATGCGCGCGGTTTCACGACCGAAGAACACGTCCAGAGAACGGTTGTTGATGGAGATGTTACCGGTACCTGGACGCAGGAAAACGCGAGCGGTTGCGGTCTTGCGACGGCCAGTGCCGTAATTTTGAGTCGCCGACATAATGAACTATTCCGTTAAATCTTCAGTTCTTGGGGCTGCTGAGCAGTATGAGGGTGAGCAGCGCCCGCATAGACTTTCAGCTTACGGTACATGTCGCGACCCAGCGGGTTTTTCGGCAGCATGCCTTTAACCGCGGTCTCGATCACGCGCTCTGGGGCCTTGGCGATCAACTTCTCGAAGTTGATTTCCTTGATACCGCCCGGGAAGCCGGAGTGGGAGTAGTACATTTTGTCCGAAGCTTTGGCACCAGTCACACGGATCTGCTCGGCGTTGATGACGACGATGTAGTCGCCGGTGTCAACGTGAGGAGTGTACTCTGGTTTGTGCTTGCCACGCAGACGGCTAGCGATTTCGGTAGCCAGACGACCCAGGGTCTGACCAGCGGCGTCAACTACGAACCAGTCGCGCTTTACTGTTTCCGGTTTAGCAGTAAAAGTTTTCATTCTTTATAGCCTCAGGGGCCGCCCAGCGAAAATAAGACGGCAGATCTTACTGGATAGTGCGTACCTTGACAAGTCAAGGACACAGCCGCACACGGACGCTATCGGGGGCTCGGGTCAGCGCGTCCAATATTCGGCAGGGTTCTTCTGTGAGCGGGGCATCACTCCCTCACGCAGAGAGGGGCTGAATTATCCAGATTGCGAAAAAAAATTCAACCTGCTTTTATGCTTCTTTTGCCAGGGAGACGCCAATGGACTACCGCCAGCTGGGCCGCACCGACCTCAATGTCAGCGCGCTGTGCCTGGGCACCATGACGTGGGGCGAACAGAACACGCAAGCCGAGGCTTTCACTCAGATCGAACGCGCCAAGGCCGCCGGAATCAACTTTATCGACACCGCCGAGATGTATCCGGTGCCACCGCGCCCGGAAACCTATGCCGCCACCGAGCGCATCATCGGCAACTGGTTCAAGGCTCGGGGCGATCGCGGCGACTGGATCCTGGCCAGCAAGGTCGCAGGCCCCGGTAATGGCATCAGCCACATTCGCGACGGCCAGCTCAAGCACAACCGCCAGCACATCGTCAGCGCCCTGGACGAAAGCCTCAAGCGCCTGCAAACCGACTGGATCGACCTGTATCAGTTGCACTGGCCGGAGCGCAGCACCAACTTCTTCGGCAAGCTTGGCTACCAACATCTGCCGCAGGATCACTTCACCCCGCTGGAAGAAACCCTGGAAGTGCTCGACGAACAGGTCAAGGCCGGCAAGATCCGCCATATCGGCCTGTCCAACGAAACGCCCTGGGGCGCGATGAAATTCCTCCACCTGGCAGAGAGCCGGGGCTGGAGCCGCGCCGTGTCGATCCAGAACCCCTACAACCTGCTCAACCGCAGCTTCGAAGTGGGCCTGGCGGAAATCGCCATTCGTGAACAATGCGGCTTGCTCGCCTACTCGCCGCTGGCCTTCGGCATGCTCTCGGGTAAATACGAAAACGGTGCACGGCCAGAGAAAGGCCGCCTGACCCTGTTCAGCCGCTTTTCGCGCTACTCCAACCCGCAGACCGTGGCGGCCTGCAGCCGTTATGTAAAGCTTGCCCGCGACCACGGCCTGGATCCGGCACAAATGGCCCTGGCCTTTGTCACCCGCCAGCCCTTCGTGACCAGCAACATCATCGGCGCCACCACCCTGGAGCAACTGGACAGCAACCTGGCCAGCTTCAACCTCAAGCTCTCTGATGAGCTTCTGGCAAGTCTCGAAGCGATTCACCAGGACCAGCCCAACCCGGCGCCCTGAGGCACATTGACGGTTCCCGTGCAATGCGCGGGAACCGAGGGTAGACACAACGGCCAAAAAATAAGACGATCCAGCCGGTGATTGACCACTCTACCCTATAAGAATAACGAAAATGATGTTTACCCAACCCTCCGCGTCCTTGCGGCGCGTCAGTATCCTGGCCATCGATAACGTCTTTGCATCGACGCTCATGCAGGCCAAGGATTTCTTCCACCTGGCCAGCCTGCGCTATGGCAAGCAGCTAGGCCTGGGCCTGCAACCGATGTTCGAGACCCGGCTAGTCAGCCCCGACGGACAACCCGTGCGCAGCTTCAGCGATGTCCTGCTTCCCGTGGACGGTGCCCTGGAACAGGCCGATGTGATCATCCTGCCGGCCTTCTGGGACGATTTCGATGCGCTGTGCCAGCGCTACCCCCAGGTCCTGCCATGGCTGCGCGAGCAGCACGCCAACGGCGCCGTGCTCTGCGGCGAAGCCAGTGGCGTGTTCTGGCTGGCCGAGTCAGGTCTTCTCGACGGCAAGGAAGCGACAACGTACTGGCGGTTTTTCAACCAGTTCGCCGAACGCTACCCCAAGATCAGCCTGAATCAGGACAAGCACCTGACCGACGCCGACAATCTCTACTGCGCGGGCGGCACCACCTCAGCGTGCGATCTGTATATCTACCTGATCGAACGCTTCTGTGGCGCCAACGTCGCCCAGGCGGTAGCCCGCGACACTCTCTATGAAGTGCAGCGCAGCTACACCCCGGGACGCATGGGTTTTGGCGGGCAGAAGCTGCATCAGGACCTGAGCATCCTGCAGATCCAGCAATGGCTCGAAGAACATTTTGCCGACAAGTTCCGCTTCGAAGATGTGGCGCGCAATCATGGCATGAGCATCCGCAACTTCATGCGCCGCTTCCAGAGCGCTACCGGCGACAAGCCGCTGCACTACCTGCAACGGTTGCGGATCGAAACGGCCAAGGGGTTGTTGTCAGGCTCGCGCAAAAGCATCAAGACCATCAGTTACGAGGTCGGGTATGACGATGCGAGTTTCTTTGCGCGCCTGTTCAGGCAACACACGGAGTTGTCGCCGAATCAGTATCGGCAGCAGTTTATGCAGGAGGTTTGAGAGTCTTATCGTGGGGGAGGTTGGGGGGTGGCGACCCGACTTCCCCCGCGATCGATCAAGGCTTGTGCGCGCGCGACAGGAATTCGTGGGACTGCATTTCCAGCAAGCGGCTTAGCGTGCGCTGGAATTCGAAGGTCAGGCGACCGCCGGTGTACAAGTCCTTGAGCTCAACCTCGGCCGAGATGATCAGCTTGACGTTGCGGTCATAGAATTCGTCGACCATGTTGATGAAGCGCCGGGCAATATCGTCAGTCGCCACACTCATCTGCTCGACGTCGCTGAGCAGCACGGCATGGAAAATCTTGCCGAGTTCGATGTAGTCGTTCTGGCTACGCGGGCCGTCGCACAGTTCACGGAAGTCGAACCAGGCGACGTCGTCACAGGTGCGCAAAGCGCGAATCTCGCGGTTTTCGATCATCAGTACATCGTTTTCCACCGCCTGGGTGCACTCGGGCGTCAGCGCCCGGAAGCTCTTGCGCAGGCTTTCGTGTGCCGCTTCGTCCAGCGGGAAGTGGAACAGCTCGGCTTGCTCCAGATGGCGCAAGCGATAGTCGACGCCGCTGTCGACATTGACGATCTCGGTGTTCTGCTTGATCAGGGCGATAGCCGGCAGGAAGCGCGCACGCTGCAGCCCGTCCTTGTACAGACCATCCGGGACGATGTTGGAGGTGGCCACCAGGGTCACACCGTTCTTGAACAGCTCCTCCATCAGGGTGCCGAGGATCATCGCGTCGGTAATGTCCGAAACGAAGAACTCGTCGAAGCAGATCACCCGCGCCTCATCGGAGAAACGCTTGGCGATGACCGTCAGCGGGTTCTTTTCACCCTTGAGGGTTTTCATTTCTTCGTGCACGCGCTTCATGAAGCGGTGGAAGTGCGTACGCACCTTCTGCTTGAACGGCAGTGCTTCGAAGAACGTATCGACCAGGTAGGTCTTGCCGCGCCCTACCCCACCCCAGAAGTACAAGCCCTTGACCGGTGCCTGTTCTTTCTTGCCGAACAGCTTGCCGAACACACCCGGCTTGCTGTTCTGCGCCGCGATCAGATCGTCGTACAGGCGCTGCAAATGACGCACTGCAGTTTCCTGCGCCGCGTCATGGAAGAATTCGGGACGTTTCAGATCTGCTTGATATCGTTCTAGGGGTGTCATAATTCGTTAGCAAGGTAACAAAAACGGGCCGTCACTGTAGCGACGGCCCCGGATAATGGCAATCAGACTTGCGTCTGGCCGTTCAGTCCTGCTGTGGCTGCAAGGCCGCGCGCAGGCTCTCGATCGCCGCATCGCGTGCAGCTTCATCGGCCAGTTGCGGCCCGTCGGCAACGCACTCACCTTCCAGCCACAGGCTGAAGCCCAGGCCTTCAGTGCGCACGTCCAGCTCGCCGCCCTGCTGCAGTTGCTTGCTCACCGCACCCGCAGTCTTGCCATCGGCGAAGTTGCGCGACAGCAGCAGTTGCTCACCGTCAGCCGCGAGCAGGCGGAAGCGGAAGCTGCCGTCGTCTTCACGGAAGCTGACAAAGCGCGCGGCCTTGGCGGCCTTCTTTTTGACCTGGGCAATGCCCTGTTCGATGCTGCGGAACGAGCGCAGGCCAACGGCCTCACGCAGTTGCTCGAGGAACGGGGTAGCCACCTTGCGGGCTTTCTGCGCACCGGCCAGCAAGATGTCTTCGAGGTCAGCCGGACGGCTGATCAGCTGGTGATAGCGCTCGCGCGGCTCGCTCAACTGGCCATCAAGCAGCTGGAACAGACGCTGCTTGGCTTCGCCCCAACCCAGGC
Source organism: Pseudomonas sp. GZD-222 (assembly GCF_049310525.1). Classification (NCBI taxonomy): domain Bacteria; kingdom Pseudomonadati; phylum Pseudomonadota; class Gammaproteobacteria; order Pseudomonadales; family Pseudomonadaceae; genus Pseudomonas; species Pseudomonas sp. GZD-222. Next base: position 6,758 of record NZ_JBMOWO010000029.1, on the reverse strand, counting down.
CCTGCAACAGCTCGCTGCGGAACTCGTCGGCTTGTGCTGGCGTAGCGAAGGCCTGGAACAGAGTGAACAGGTGCGAATTGTCCGGATCCTTGGCTTCGCCCGGTGCGCGGGAGTCGGTGACGATGCGCGAAATCGCATCCTTCATGTCCTTGGCACTGGTGAACAACGGAATGGTGTTGTCGTAGCTCTTGGACATCTTGCGACCGTCCAGGCCCGGCAGCGTCGCCACGCTTTCTTCGATCAGCGCTTCGGGCATGGCAAAGAATTCCTTGCCCTGGCCGAACAGGTGGTTGAAGCGCTGGCCGATATCACGGGCCATTTCCACGTGCTGGATCTGGTCGCGGCCGACCGGCACCTTGTTGGCGTTGAACATCAGAATGTCGGCGGCCATCAATACCGGGTAGCTGTACAGGCCCATGCTGATCCCGGCATCCGGGTCTTCACCACTTTCAACGTTCTTGTCTACCGAGGCCTTGTAGGCGTGCGCACGGTTGAGCAGGCCCTTGGCCGCGACGCAGGTCAGCAGCCAGGTGAGCTCGGGGATTTCCGGAATGTCGGACTGGCGGTAGAACGTCACACGCTCCGGGTCCAGACCACCGGCCAGCCAGGTCGCGGCGATTTCCAGACGCGAGCGCTGGATGCGCTGCGGGTCATCGCATTTGATCAGGGCGTGGTAGTCGGCCAGAAAGTAGAACGAGTCGACACCTGGCTCACGGCTGGCGAGGATTGCCGGGCGAATGGCACCGGCATAGTTGCCCAGGTGAGGCGTGCCCGTGGTGGTGATACCGGTAAGGATGCGCGTAGTCATGGGTAATCGCTTATCAGGCTTGGATCAATTCGAAAGGCGCGGCAGCACCAGTTCCTTGAGGTCGGTGAGCTTGCCATGGAAAAAGTGTCCGCATTCTGCCACTTTCAGCAGCTCATGGGGGCGTGGGAGTGCGTCGGACCAGTCGTAGACGACCTGCGGATCGATCACCTCGTCGGTTTCCGGCTGGATCACGCTCAGGGCGCAGTGCTGCGGCAAGGCGTCGTGATCCTGCAAGCGCATCACCGCCGGCGCCACCATGAACAGGTGCTTGAGCTTGATATCCTGTGCCTCCAGGCGCCCGCCGAGGCTGGCCGCAACGAAGCCGCCAAAGGAAAAGCCCATCAGGGTCAGCGGCCACTCGGGATGTTTTTCCAGCAACCAGTTCGCCGCTGCCTGGGCGTCATCGACTTCGCCACTGCCCATGTCATGGCTGCCGGCACTGGCGCCGACGCCACGGTAGTTGAAACGCAAGGTGATGTAGCCGGCATCGCGGGCGGTACGCTGGAGCATCGACACGACCTTGTTGGTCATGGTCCCACCCTGCACCGGGTTGGGGTGACAGAGCAGTACCACGCCACGGGCGTCGGCAACATCAAGGTACAAGGCTTCCAGTTGGCCGACCGGGCCATCGATGAATACAGGGGTTTCGCGGATAAGCAAGGATAAACTCCGTGACCTCGGAAAGGGTCGACTCGTCTAGCTGAATGATTCTGTCTGAGATATTTGCGATGGTTCGCGGTATACAGCGCAGGTCCGAGCCGTTAACGTAAAGCAAAGCCGTTTATAGAGGAAGGACTCGTGGAACTCTCGCTCTTAGTTTGGTTGTTGCCGACCCTGGCCCTCGTCGTGGGCGTTGTCGTTGGTTTCGTGGTCGCCCGCCTGCTGCCCAATGCCGCGCCAAGCAGCACTCAGCGGCAGCTGGACGATATCCAGGAACGTTTCGACAGCTACCAGAATGAGGTGGTTACTCACTTCAACAGTACGGCTGCGCTGGTCAAGAAACTGACCCAAAGTTACCAGGAAGTTCAGGACCACCTGGCCGATGGCGCCAACCGCCTGGCCCTGGACGAACTGACCCGCCAGCGCCTGCTGGCCTCTCTGCACTCGGAAGCCGCACAAGCCCCGCGTGATCGCCTGACCCCACCGAAGGATACCGAAGTACCGCGTGACTACGCGCCGAAAGCGCCGAACTCGCCGGGTATGCTCGATGAGCACTACGGGCTCAAGCGCAACTGACAAAAAACCCGCCGATTGGCGGGTTTTTTATCGCGGGGCAAGCCCGCTCCCACCAGGGTGTCACTAAGCCGGTGGGAGCGGGCTTGCCCCGCGATAGCTATCTTCAGCTGTACCAGGGCGCAGTCTGCGAACCGTGCCCATAACGCTCCAGCGCCTGATCCAGCACCTGGCGCTCGACACTCCCCTGGCGCACCAGGCTGTGCAAACTGGCCAGCACGATACTGAAGCGATCAACCTCGAAAAACCGGCGCAACTGCTGACGGGTATCGCTGCGACCGAAGCCATCAGTCCCCAACGTCACGTAGGGCGCCTGCACATACTCGGCAATCAATTGCGGCCAGGCCCGCACGTAATCCGTTGCGGCAATGACCGGAGCACTGCCCTGCAAACAGCGCTCTACATGACTGATGTCGGCAGTCACCTGCCCCAACCGGCTGGCACGTTCGACATCCCGCGCCTCGCGGGCCAGCTCGCTGAAGCTGGTGACACTGAACACTTCACTGGCAATCTGCCAATCGGCAGCCAGCAGTTCACTGGCGGCAATCACTTCGCGCAAGATCGCCCCGGAGCCCAGCAGGCGGACACGCCCTTGCGCCTCCACCACGCGCTGTTCGACATAACGGTACATGCCACGCAAGACCTCTTCGTGCACCTGCTCGGGCAGAGACGGTTGGGGGTAGTTCTCGTTCATCACCGCCACATAGTGAAACTCGTCACACTGCTCGGTCAGCATGCGCCGTGCCGCGTATTCAAGAATCACCGCCAGCTCGCCGGCAAAGCACGGCTCCCAGGCCCGACAGTTGGGCACCATCGACGCCATCACCAGACTCGAGCCATCCTGGTGCTGCAAACCTTCTCCACCCAGGGTCGTGCGACCGGCCGTAGCGCCCAGCAACAGACCACGGGCACGTTGGTCAGCGGCGGCCCAGATCAGATCACCGACCCGCTGGAAGCCGAACATCGAATAGTAGATGTACACCGGCAGCATTGGCTCGCCATGCACCGCATAGGACGTGGCCGCCGCCACCCACGAAGAAATCGCCCCGGCTTCGGTGATCCCTTCCTCCAACAGCTGACCGTCACGAGCTTCCTTGTAGGACAGCAGCGAGCCAGCATCCTCGGGCTCATAACACTGCCCCTGGGGTGAATAGATACCGATCTGGCGAAACAGGCTGGCCATGCCAAAGGTCCGCGCCTCATCGGCGACGATAGGCACCACACGTGCGCCCAGTTCCGGGGCCTTGAGCCAGGCACTGAGCATCCGCACTGCCGCCATGGTGGTGGACATTTCCTTGCCTTCGGCTTGCAAGGCGAAGCCGCCCATCACCTCCAGCGCCGGCACCGGCACCGGGCGCGCATCGCTGCGCCGCGCGGGCAAAGGCCCGCCGAGGGCCGCTCGACGCTCACGCAGGTAGCGCAACTCGGCGCTGTCGTCGGCCGGACGACAGAACTGCAACTGCTCGACCTGGCTGTCGCTGAGCGGCAAGTGGAAGCGATCACGGAACGCCAGCAAGGCCTCGACATCGAGCTTCTTGGCCTGGTGCGCAGTCATGCGCGACTCGCCGGCGGTACTCATGCCGTAGCCTTTCTTGGTCTTGGCAAGGATTACGCTTGGCCGCCCTTTACAGGCCTTGGCCGCAGCAAAAGCGGCATACAGCTTGCGAAAATCATGACCGCCGCGCTTCAGCGCGTTGATCTCGGCGGAGCTCATGTGCTCGACCAGTTTCTGCAAGGCCGGCTGCTGGTTGAAGAAGTGCTCGAGGTTATAGGCGCCATCCTTGGCCCCCAGGTTCTGGAACTGGCCATCCGGTGTCGCCGCCAGCTGACGCAACAACACATGCTCGGTATCACGGGCAAACAACGCATCCCACTCCGAGCCCCAGAGCACCTTGATCACGTTCCAGCCGGCACCGCTGAACAGGGCTTCAAGTTCCTGGATGATCTGTCCATTGCCACGTACCGGACCGTCGAGGCGCTGCAGGTTGCAGTTGACCACAAAGGTCAGGTTATCCAGTTGCTCGCGCGCGGCCAGCGTCAAGCCGGCGATAGACTCCGGCTCGTCCATCTCGCCATCGCCGAACACCCCCCAGACATGCCGGGTGCTGGTGTCGAGCAGACTGCGATTGTGCAGATAACGCATGAACCGCGCCTGGTAGATCGCGTTGATCGGGCCAATGCCCATGGAACCGGTGGGAAACTGCCAGAAGTCCGGCATCAGCCAGGGGTGTGGATAAGAACACAGGCCGTTGCCCGCGACCTCCTGGCGGTAACTGGCCAGTTGCCCTTCACTCAACCGCCCTTCGAGAAACGCCCGGGCATAGATACCGGGCGCTGAATGCGGCTGAAAGAACACCAGGTCGGCGGTGCGTTGCCCAGTGCCGGATTCGCCACGAAAAAAGTGCTGGAAACCGACCTCGAAGATTTCCGCCGCCGAGGCGTAACTGGCGATGTGTCCGCCCAGGTCGCCATACGCATGGTTGGCGCGCATCACCATGGCCAGGGCATTCCAGCGCAGCAGGCTGGTGATACGTTCTTCAAGCTCCAGATCGCCCGGATAGGCCCCCTGCAACTCCACCGACAAGGTATTACGGTAGGCCGAGAACGGCTGGGCACCGCGCTCCAGGCCAAGCTCACGCGCATGGGCTTGCAGTTGCTCAAGCAGAAATTGCGCACGTTCGGCGCCGCAGTGCTGCAAGGTCGAATCCAGCGCATCGAGCCACTCGGCGGTTTCGCCCGGGTCGCTATCCAGCTGTGGGTCATCACCGAGGCGACGCGGCACACCTTCACCTGGCACAAGGTTCATCATTGCCACCATTGCATTGACCTCATCCTTGATGGTTTCAGGCGCAGGCCTTCAGTGCCTGTTCGATATCGGCGAGCAAGTCGTCGATATCTTCAAGACCGACCGACAGCCGCACCAACCCTTCCGAGATGCCGTACTGGGCACGCTCTTCAGGGGTATAGCTGGAATGGGTCATGCTCGCCGGATGCTGGGCCAGGGATTCGGCATCGCCCAGACTGACGGCGCGACTGAACAGCTGCAGGGCATTCATGAAGCGTCGACCGGCGCTGATGCCACCTTTGAGTTCAAAGGCGATCATGCCGCCGGGCAAGCGCATCTGGCGCTGGGCCAGTTCGTACTGAGGGAAGCCAGGCAGGCCGGGATAGTTGATCAGTTCGACTGCCGGATGCTGCTCCAGGTACTCGGCGACGACCTGGGCATTACTGCAATGGCGCTCCATGCGCAGGTTCAGGGTCTTCATGCCGCGCATCAGCAAAGCGGCATCCTGAGGTGACATCACCGCACCGGTCATGTCCTTGAGGCCTTCCAGGCGGATCCGGCCTACCAGGGCCTTGCGTCCTACCACCAGGCCGGCGGTGATATCGCCATGACCACTGAGGTACTTGGTCGCCGAATGCACCACCAGGTCGGCGCCCAGCTCCAGCGGTCGCTGCAGGTACGGGGTGCAGTAGGTGTTATCGACCACTACGGTGATATCGCGCTGGTGAGCCAGAGCGGCCAGCGCGGCGATATCGACCATCTGCATGTTCGGGTTGGCCGGCGTTTCGAAGTAGATCACCTTGGTTTGCGCGCTGATCGCCGCCTCAACCGCTTGCAGGTCGGTCATATCGACATGACGGACCTTGACCCCGAACTCACCGATGCCATGGTGCAGGAAGGCAAAGGTGCAGCCGTACAAGGTACGCCCTACCAACACCTCATCGCCTGGCCGCAGCAGCGTCCACAAGGTGGCAGTTATCGCCCCCATGCCCGAGGCCAGCGCCAGTCCGGCCTCACCGCCCTCAAGCGAGGCCATGCGCTCTTCCAGCAGGGCCAGGGTGGGGTTGGAGATACGCGTATAGAAATGCCCGCCCTCCTCGCCGGCAAAGCAGGCTGCGCCGTACTCAACCGTAGGAAACGCGAACGTGGCCGTCTGATAGACCGGCGGGACCAGTGAACCCTGGTTGGCCAGCGGGTCGTAGCCGTGGTGGATGGCACGGGTAGCAAAACCTGAATCCTTGGTGGAGCCGCTCATGACTACAGCCTCTTGTGGTTTGTTATAAGCTTATGCCACTGAGGTACTGATTTTTTTCCAAATATGACCACTGCCAAGGGTGGTTATTGACAATAAAACAATGAATTCAGGCCACGGAGGGCAAATCATGCCTACCGCCATCGACCGTACCGACCGCGCCTTGCTGGCCGCGCTGCAAGACAACGCGCGACTGACCATTTCCGAGCTGGCCGACAACGTCGCCCTGACCACCTCGCCGTGCTGGCGACGGGTCAAGCTGCTGGAAGAGAACGGCTACATCACCGGCTACCAGGCCGTTCTGTCACCCAAGGCCCTGGGCTTTGGCGTCACCGCATTCGTCAGCATCATGATGGACTCGCATTCCAAGGAAATGGCGCGGGCCTTCGAGCAGCGGCTGATGGAGATTCCCGAGATCGTTGCGTGTCACAACATCTCCGGGCGCTATGACTTTTTGCTGGAGATTCTGGCGCGGGATCTGGAATCGTTCGGCGAGTTTGCCAGGGAGGTGCTGCAGACACTGCCGGGGGTGAAGGAAATCTATTCGAGCTTTTCGTTCAAGGCGGTGAAGGAGAAGCGGGTGATTCCGGTGTCGGAGAAGCATATTTGACCGCATCGGGGGGGGGGGGGGGGGGGTACGGGGGGGGGGGCGGGGGGGGGGGTGTGGCTCAGTCGTGGGT
>NZ_JBMOWO010000028.1:0-73110 GCF_049310525.1 Pseudomonas sp. GZD-222 | reverse complement strand
AAGTACGTGGGGCAGCCGGGGATCTCCCTCCCCCCCCCCGCGATGCGGTTCTCCAGGCCACAAAAAACCCCACCTGGGTGGGGTTTCTTGTTCAACCGCAATACTTAGATCGCGCCACGCTTACGCAGCAGCTCCAGCACCTGCTTGACGCCCTCTTCCAGACTGACGTTCTGGGTATCGACCACAAGGTCGGCATCCAGCGGTACGTCATACGGGAAGCTATCACCCGGGATGTTGTCGCCACCGGCAGCGTACAGGCCTTGCGGATCACGCTCACGGCAAGCCATTGGCGAGGCCTGGACGTAAACGGTGATCAGGCGCTCTTTGCCGATCAACGCCTTGGCCTGTTCACGGCCTTCGGCATCCGGAGCAACGAATGCAGCCAGGGTCAGCAGACCGGCTTCGTTGAACTGACGCGCCACGTGCGCGGCACGACGCCAGTTCTCGGTACGCCCGGCGCGGTCCTGTGGCAAGCCTTTGTTCAGGTCATGACGCAGGTTCTGGCCATCTAGCACATAAACCGCACGGCCCATGTCGAACAGCTTGCGCTCCACGGCATACGCCAGGGTGCTCTTGCCGGCGCCCGAGAGGCCACTGAACAGCACGGTGGCAGGCTGCTGGCCGAAACGCAGGGCACGCTCTGCAGTGTCGACGTGAGCCAGTTTGCCGTGCTGACCGATGGTGCCGTGCGGCACAACCGGCGGCGCGATGATCATGCCGGCGCCAACAGTGCCGTTGGTCAGGCGGTCGATAACGATAAAGGCACCGGTGGTGCGGTTACTGTCATAGCCGTCGAGGGCAATCGGCGCGTCGAGGCTGACCTTGACCTTGCCGATTTCATTGAGCTGCAAGGCACTCGCGGCGCCCTGCTCGAGGGTGTTCACATCGACCTTGTGGGTGATGCTGGCAATCGAGCCCGGCACGTAGCTGGTGGCGCGCTTGATGTCGTATTTCTTGCCCGGCAGCATCGGCTCTTCGGCCATCCACACCAGCATGGCGTCGAACTGGTCGGTTACCGGCGGGACGTTGTCGGCATGTACCAGCAGGTCGCCACGGGAGATGTCGATCTCGTCTTCCATGGTCAGGGTCACGGCCTGGCCCGGGCCGGCGTTCTCCAGTTCACCTTCGAAGGTGACGATGGATTTGACCCGGCTGCTCTTGCCCGACGGCAGCACGACGATTTCATCGCCCTTGTGCACCACGCCGCTGGCCAGGGTACCGGCAAAGCCACGGAAGTTCAGGTTCGGCCGGTTGACGTACTGCACCGGGAAACGCAGGTCGGTGAAGTTGCGGTCGGCCGCCACTTCCACGGTTTCCAGAATTTCCATCAGCGCCGGGCCGGTGTACCACGGCGAACGCTCGCTGCGGTTGACCACGTTATCGCCCTTGAGCGCCGACATCGGCACGAAGTGCAGGCTGCTCGGGGCCATGTTGATGGCTTCGGCAAACTTCAGGTAGTCGGCCTTGATGCTCTCGAACACGCCTTCGTCGAAGCCCTTGAGATCCATCTTGTTCACGGCGACGACGATGTGCTTGATGCCCAACAGGGACGCGATGTAGCTGTGGCGACGGGTCTGGGTCTGCACGCCGTAGCGGGCATCGACGAGGATGATCGCCAGGTCGCAGGTGGACGCGCCGGTAGCCATGTTGCGGGTGTACTGCTCGTGGCCCGGGGTGTCGGCGATGATGAACTTGCGCTTGGCGGTGGAGAAATAGCGGTAAGCGACATCGATGGTGATGCCCTGCTCGCGCTCGGCCTGCAGGCCGTCGACCAGCAACGCCAGGTCGATGTCGTCACCGGTGGTGCCGACTTTCTTCGAATCGCGGGTAATGGCTTCCAGATGGTCTTCGTAGATCATCTTCGAGTCGTGCAGCAGGCGCCCGATCAGGGTGCTCTTGCCGTCATCGACGTTACCGCAGGTCAAAAAGCGCAGCAGTTCTTTACGTTCGTGCTGGGCCAGGTAAGCGAGGATGTCCTCGCTGATCAATTCGGATTGGTGCGACATGGTCTGACCCTAACTTAGAAATAGCCTTGACGTTTCTTGTCTTCCATCGAGCCTGCGCCATCGTGGTCGATGACACGGCCCTGGCGCTCGGAAGTGCGGGTCAGGAGCATTTCCTGGATGATGTCGGTGAGGCTTTCAGCCTCGGACTCCACCGCACCCGTCAACGGGTAGCAGCCAAGGGTACGGAAGCGCACTTTCTTTTTGACGATGCGGGCTTTTTCTTCATCCGAGAGGTGCTCGAGGATGCGCTCGTCGTCGATCATGATCAGCGTGCCGTTCTTCTCGATCACCTCGCGCTCGGCTGCGAAGTACAGCGGCACGATCGGGATGCCTTCGAGATAGATGTACTGCCAGATGTCCAATTCGGTCCAGTTCGACAGCGGGAACACGCGAATCGATTCGCCTTTGTTGACCTTGCCGTTGTAGACGTTCCACAGCTCCGGGCGCTGGTTCTTCGGATCCCAGCGGTGCTTGCTGTCACGGAACGAGTAGACACGTTCCTTGGCCCGCGACTTCTCTTCATCGCGGCGCGCACCACCGAAGGCGGCATCGAAGCCGTACTTGTCGAGCGCCTGCTTGAGGCCCTCGGTTTTCATGATGTCGGTGTGTTTGGCACTGCCGTGGGTAAACGGGTTGATGCCCTGGGCGACGCCGTCCGGGTTGACGTGAGTGATCAGTTCCAGGCCCATTTCCTCGACCATCTTGTCGCGGAAACTGTACATCTCCTGGAATTTCCACTGGGTGTCGACATGCATCACCGGAAACGGCAGCTTGCCCGGGAAAAAGGCTTTGCGCGCCAGATGCAGCATCACGGCCGAATCCTTGCCGATCGAGTACAGCATCACCGGGTTATCGAACTCGGCGGCCACCTCACGAATGATGTGGATGCTCTCCGCCTCCAACTGTTTCAAATGCGTCAGTTTGTCGACCATGGCTACTCACGAAATACGATCTTATGGACGGCCAGCGGGCCGTGTTCGAGCGGGCCACTTTATCACAGCACTCCCTTCTATTTAGGCGGCCAACTAGAACGAAACAGTATAAGAATATACCCTGCCGTTTGAGCCTCAGATCGGGTTCGGACAGTCGATAAACAGGTGTTCCAGCGCGAAGCGCCGCGCCAGATAATCACCCAGCGCCTGCACGCCATAGCGCTCGGTAGCATGGTGACCGGCGGCGATGAAACTGATGCCGTTCTCACGGGCACTGTGGAAGGTCTGCTCCGACGCCTCACCGCTGAGGAACAGATCAACCCCTGCGGCAATCGCCTGATCGATGTAGCCCTGTCCGCCGCCGGTGCACCAGCCGACCCGGCGAATCACCTGCTCGCCCTCGATCAGCAGTGGCTCGCGCCCCATGACCTCTTGCACCTTGCGGGCAAAGTCGCGGGCCGACATCGGCTCGGCCAGGGAACCGACCAGGCCGACCACCCGCGGGTTGTCCGGGTCCAGCGGGCCTTCGACGGTGATATCGAGCTGACGGGCCAGTTGTACGTTGTTGCCGACCTCAGGGTGCAGGTCCAGCGGCAAGTGATAGGCCAGCAGGCTCAGGTCGTTCTTGAGCAAAGTCTTCAGGCGGCGCTGCTTCATCCCGGTGATGCACGGGTTCTCGCCTTTCCAGAAATAACCGTGGTGCACCAGCACCAGGTCAGCGTCGGCTTCGACTGCCGCATCGAGCAACGCCTGGCTGGCGGTGACGCCGCTGACGATGCGGGTCACCTGCGGACGCCCCTCGACCTGCAAGCCGTTGGGGCAGTAATCCTGGATTTTTGCGCTGCCAAGGTAACGTTCGGCTTCTTCAACCAGGGTGCTCAGGGCAACAGCCATGAAAAGACTCCTCAATTCAGCAGTTCAGCGCGGCGCAAGGCCCCGTATAATGACCGCCATTATGGGCCGTCGCCGGGTTTGGGGAAACCGACGGCGGTTGCCTGGGGGCCTGCACGCGACATCAATGGCACGCACGACGATTTAACAGTTTCTGCACATCGCGTGCCGCAGTATGATCGCGCGCGCTTTCGCTCCCATGCGCTTACATCGGCCCTTGCCCACCCCCAGGATTCGTTCAATGTTCAAGGCTTTGCGTTACTTTGGCTGGCCGCTGCTGGTCGGCGTGCTGATCGCCCTGCTGATCATCCAGCGTTTTCCACAATGGGTCGGCCTGCCCAGCCAGGACGTCAACCTGCAACAGGCGCCGCAGACCACGCGGATCATGCAGGGGCCGGTGTCGTATGCCGATGCGGTGAGCATTGCGGCCCCCGCGGTGGCCAACCTGTATACCACCAAAGTGGTCAACAAGACCGCTCACCCGCTGTTTGAAGACCCGCAGTTCCGCCGTTTCTTCGGTGACAACCTGCCCAAGCAGCGGCGCTGGGAGTCGAGCCTGGGCTCGGCGGTGATCATGAGCCCGGAAGGCTACCTGCTGACCAACAACCACGTGACCTCCGGTGCCGACCAGATTGTGGTGGCGCTCAAGGACGGCCGCGAAACCCTGGCGCGGGTTATCGGTAGCGACCCGGAAACCGACCTTGCGGTACTCAAGATCGACCTGAAGAACCTGCCGTCGATCACCATTGGCCGCTCCGACAATATTCATATCGGTGACGTCGCCCTGGCCATCGGCAACCCCTTCGGTGTCGGCCAGACGGTGACCATGGGCATCATCAGCGCCACCGGCCGCAACCAGTTGGGCCTGAACAACTACGAAGACTTCATCCAGACTGACGCCGCGATCAACCCGGGCAACTCCGGCGGTGCGCTGGTCGACGCCAATGGCAACCTGACCGGCATCAACACGGCAATCTTCTCCAAGTCCGGTGGTTCCCAGGGTATCGGCTTCGCCATTCCGACCAAGCTGGCCCTGGAAGTGATGAAATCGATCATCGAGCATGGCCAGGTCATCCGTGGCTGGCTGGGTATCGAAGTGCAGCCGCTGAGCCAGGAACTGGCTGAGTCGTTCGGCATGCAAGGGCGCCCGGGGATCGTGGTGGCGGGCATCTTCCGCGACGGTCCGGCACAAAAGGCCGGCCTGCAGCTGGGTGACGTGATTCTCAGCATCAACGGTGAGCCGGCCGGTGATGGTCGTCGTTCGATGAACCAGGTGGCGCGGATCAAACCCAACGACAAGGTTGCGATCCAGGTGGTGCGTAATGGCAAGGAATTGAAGCTGACGGCTGAAGTCGGCTTGCGTCCACCGCCGGCACCGGCGGCCAAAGAAGAAAACTGATCCCTATTGTGGGAGCGGGCTTGCCCCGCAATGGCGATCTGTCAGTCACATCGCATCGCGGGGCAAGCCCGCTCCCACCAGATCCCCTGGGAGGGGTGTTCCATCGGCGGTTGTATCGTTCCCAACATAGCACGCCCCCCCCCCCCCCCCCTCCCACCAGATCCCCTGCCGGGTTAGTGCAGAATCTGACTCAGGAACAGCTTGGTCCGCTCATTCTGCGGCCGGTCGAAGAAGTCGTCCGGTGCCGCCTGCTCGACAATCTCACCCTTGTCCATGAAGATCACCCGGTTCGCCACAGTCCGGGCAAAGCCCATTTCGTGGGTCACACAGAGCATGGTCATTCCGTCTTCGGCCAGGCTGACCATGGTGTCGAGCACTTCCTTGACCATCTCCGGGTCAAGCGCCGAGGTCGGTTCGTCGAACAGCATGATCTTCGGCTTCATGCACAGCGCCCGGGCAATCGCCACCCGCTGCTGCTGACCACCGGACAGTTGCCCCGGAAACTTGTGCGCCTGCTCGGGAATCCGCACCCGCTCCAGGTAATGCATGGCGATTTCCTCGGCCTTGCGCTTAGGCAGCTTGCGCACCCACATCGGTGCCAGGGTGCAGTTCTGCAGGATGGTCAGGTGCGGGAACAGGTTGAAATGCTGGAACACCATGCCGACTTCACGGCGGATCGCTTCGATCTGTTTGAGGTCGTTGGTCAGCTCCACGCCATCGACCACGATGCGGCCCTGCTGGTGCTCTTCCAGGCGGTTGAGACAGCGGATGGTGGTGGACTTGCCCGAACCCGACGGCCCGCACAGGACGATACGCTCGCCCTGGCGCACATTCAGGTTGATGTCCTTGAGCACGTGGAACTGGCCGTACCACTTGTTCACACCCTGCATCTGAATAATGCCTTCAGGGCTCACAGGCTGTTTGATCGCTTCACTCATGGGAACACTCCTAACGCTTGTGGCCTGTGTCCAGCTTGCGCTCCAGATGCATGGAGTAGCGGGACATACCGAAACAGAAAATCCAGAAAACCAGGGCGGCGAACACATAGCCCTCGGTCGCCATGCCCAGCCAGGTCGGGTCGGCAGCCGCCTGTTTGACGCTGTTGAGCAGGTCGAACAGGCCGATGATGATCACCAGGCTGGTGTCTTTGAACAGGGCAATGAAGGTGTTGACGATGCCGGGAATCACCAGCTTCAGGGCTTGCGGCAGGATCACCAGGCCCATTGAGCGCCAGTAACCCAGGCCCATCGCCGCCGCGGCTTCGTACTGACCTTTGGGAATGGCCTGCAGGCCACCGCGCACCACTTCGGCGATGTACGCCGACTGGAACAGAATGACCCCGATCATCGCCCGCAGCAGCTTGTCGAAGCTCATGCCCTCGGGCAGGAACAGCGGCAGCATCACCGATGACATGAACAGTACGGTGATCAACGGCACGCCGCGCCAGAACTCGATGAAGGTCACGCAGACCACCTTCACCGCCGGCATGTTCGAACGCCGGCCCAGCGCCAGCAGAATGCCCAGCGGCAAGGCGCCGACGATGCCCACGGTGGCGATCACCAGGGTCAGCATCAGCCCGCCCCACTGGCTGGTCGGTACCGTGGTCAGGCCCAGGTAGCCACCGTGCAGCAGGGTGTAGGCAATGATCGGATACAGCACCAGGAAGCTCAGCCCGTAGATCGCCTTGCGCGGGAAGCGCGAGATGAACAGGGGCGCGGCACCAATCACTGCCAGCCACACGGTCAGGTCGACCCGCCAGCGCAGCTCGGTCGGGTAATAGCCATACATGAACTGGCCGAAGCGCTGCTGGATGAACACCCAGCAGGCGCCCTCCTTGGTGCAGTCGGCGCGGGTGGTGCCGACCCAGTTGGCGTCAAAGATCGACCACTGCAACAACGGCGGCACGATCAACCAGACCAGGTACAGGGCAAACAGCGTGAGCAAGGTGTTCAGCCAGCTGGAGAACAGGTTGTTGCGCATCCAGGCCAGCACGCCGACGGTTTTCACCGGTGGCGGCATATCAGGTTTGAAAACATGGGTAGTCATGCGCGTATCCTCACCGCTCGATCAGCGCAATGCGCTTGTTGTACCAGTTCATCAGCAAGGAAATGCTGATGCTGATGGCCAGGTAGACGCTCATGGTGATGGCGATCACTTCGATGGCCTGACCGGTCTGGTTGAGCACCGTCCCGGCGAACAACGAGACCATTTCCGGGTAGCCGATACCGGCCGCCAGTGAGGAGTTCTTCGCCAGGTTCAGGTACTGGCTGGTCAACGGTGGAATGATCACCCGCAGTGCCTGGGGAATGATCACCTTGCGCAGCGTCGGGCCTTCGCGCAGGCCCAGGGAACGGGCTGCTTCGGTCTGGCCGTAGCTGACCGAGCGAATGCCCGAGCGCACGATCTCGGCGATGAAGGCTGCGGTATAGATGGTCAATGCCAGGGTCAGGGCCAGCAGTTCAGGGATCAACACCCAGCCGCCGACGAAGTTGAAGCCCTTGAGCTGGGGCATTTCCCAGTGCAGCGGGCTGCCTGCCAGCATCACGCTGAGCGCGGGAATGCCCAAGAGCAGAAACAAACCGACCCAGAACTTGTGAAACGGCTCGCCAGTGGCTTCGAAGCGCCGGTTGGCCAGGCGCACCATCACCACAATGGCGACAATGGCCAGCACCAGGCTGACGACAAATGGCCAGAATCCTTCGGCCACAGAAGCACCGGGCATGTTCAGGCCGCGGTTGCTGATAAAGAAGGCGTCGCTGATATTGATGCTGCCCCGCGGTCCCGGCAGGGTCAGGAACACCGCGAAGTACCAGAACAGGATCTGCAGCAGCGGTGGAATGTTACGGAAAGTCTCGACATACACCGTGGCCAGCTTGTTGATCATCCAGTTCGGTGACAACCGGGCCACACCGATGATGAACCCCAGCAGGGTCGCCAGGACGATGCCGATAAAGGTCACCAGCAGCGTGTTGAGCAAGCCGATGACGAATACCCGGGCATAGCTGTCTTGCTCGGTGTAGGGAATCAGGTGTTGAGCGATACCGAAACCGGCACTGCGCTCGAGGAAGTCGAAGCCCGAGGTGATGCCCCGGTGTTGCAGGTTGGTCTGGGTGTTGTGAAACAGGTACCAGCCCAGAGCGACCACCGCGACCACGGTGATGATCTGGAACAGCCACGCACGCACACGTGGATCGTTAAGGGATAGCCCCTTAGGTGCGCCGATTTGATTTTGCATGTAATGCCCCGAAAGGAAGGGAACCGAACAGCCTGCGACGGCCAGGGGCCGCCGCAGGCCGCAACCGTCAGCGCACCGGTGGCGCGTACTGGATGCCGCCGTTGTTCCACAGGGCGTTCAGACCGCGGTCGATTTGCAGTGGGGTTTCCTTGCCCAGGTTCTTCTCGAACACTTCACCGTAGTTGCCGACCTGTTTGACGATCTGCACGACCCAGTCCTTCGGCAGTTTCAGGTCCTTGCCGTACTCGCCGTCGGCGCCGAGCATACGGGCCACGTCTGGGTTCTTGGTGGCTTTGGCTTCCGCTTCGACGTTCTTCGAGCTGATGCCCATTTCTTCGGCATTGAGCATGGCGAACAGGGTCCACTTGACGATGCTGAACCACTCTTCATCGCCTTTGCGTACCACGGGGCCCAGTGGTTCCTTGGAAATGGTTTCCGGCAGTACCACGTAGTCGGCCGGTGCGGCCAGCTTGGAGCGCTGTGCGTAGAGCTGCGACTTGTCCGAGGTCAGTACGTCGCAACGGCCGGATTCCAGCGACTTGGCGCTTTCGTCGGAGGTGTCGAAAGTGATCGGGGTGTACTTCAGGCCATTGGCGCGGAAGTAGTCGGAGACGTTGAGTTCGGTGGTGGTACCGGCCTGGATGCAGATGGTTGCACCGTCCAGCTCCTTGGCGCTGGAAACACCGAGCTTCTTGTTGACCAGGAAACCGATGCCGTCGTAATAGGTAACACCGGCGAACACCAGGCCCATGCCCGCGTCACGGGAGCTGGTCCAGGTGGTGTTACGCGACAGCACGTCGACTTCGCCGGACTGCAGCGCGGTGAAGCGCTCTTTAGCGTTGAGCTGGCTGAACTTGACCTTTTTGGCATCGCCAAACACGGCTGCGGCCACTGCGCGGCAGACGTCTGCGTCGATACCGACGATGTTGCCCTTGGCATCCGGAACCGAGAAGCCCGGCAAGCCGTCACTGACGCCACACTGAACGAAACCCTTCTTCTGCACGGCGTCCAGGGTCGCACCTGCCTGTGCGATACCACTGATACCGAGCACGGTAGCAGCGGTAACCACTGCCAGGGTGGATTTCAACATCTTCATTCAAACCTCCAGTTTTGCTCTTATTGTGTTGAGCCGGGATTGCACCGCACCCTTATGAGGCGCATCCGACCCGTGTTGGCTTGTTTTTGGGTCAATTGGCGCAATGCGCTGTTCTGTGACAGCCTTGGGGACCGCTAACGGGTGTTACCGTCCAAAACGTGTAACCTCGCATCAGGAGTTTCATAGCAAAGCGCGTACCAAACTGAACGGCTAAAGCGTTTCAGTACTCGTCAAGAGGGAAACTTGCAGCGTTGCGACAGGTTATTCCCGGATTCACCCGACGCGCCTTCAATTCATGCACGCAAACAAGAGCGCGCGCACACTTTCGGAGCAGTCATGACCCACCCGCTGATTCTCGAGCCACAAAAAACCGCAGACGCCTGTGTGATCTGGTTGCACGGCCTGGGTGCCGATCGTTACGACTTCATGCCGGTGGCCGAAGCCCTGCAGGAAGTTTTGCTGACCACCCGCTTCGTCATGCCCCAGGCGCCGACCCGTCCGGTGACCATCAACGGTGGCTACGAGATGCCCAGCTGGTACGACATCAAGGCCATGACCCCGGCACGGGCGATCGATGAAGATCAACTGAAGGCCTCGGCCAACCAGGTGATCGAGCTGATCAAGGCCGAACAGGCCAAAGGCATCGACCTGGCCCGTATCGTTCTCGCCGGTTTCTCCCAGGGTGGTGCGGTGGTGCTGCACACTGCTTATATAAAGTGGCAAGAAGCCCTGGGCGGGGTGATTGCCCTGTCGACCTATGCGCCGACCTTTGCCCAGGAGCGTGAACTGAGCGCTTGCCAACAACGCACCCCGGCCCTGTGCCTGCACGGGGTCTACGATCCAGTTGTACTCCCGGCCATGGGTCGCAGCGCTTATGAGCACCTCAAGCACTGGGGCGTCGAGGTGCAGTGGGAGGAATACCCCATGGAGCACGAAGTACTGCCCCAGGAAATCAACGATATCGCCGCCTGGCTGTCCGCACGCCTGCGCTAAAAGAAGACTTCCCTGTAGTTGTCAGCGCAATCCACTACGCCGCGCCCGATTCTTGCATTACACTGGCCGGCGTACATTCCTTAACCAATTGATGAGATGACCGTGCTCAAAGCACTCAAGAAGATGTTCGGCAAGAGCGAGGTTGAGCAACTCGCCACCGAAAGCGCTGCCCCCGTGAAGCAGCCCCCGGCACCACCCAAGGCCCCTGCCCCGGCCGCCCCGCTCCAGACCGAGGCCCCAGCCGAAGCCGCCAAGCCGGCACGCGCCGAAAAGCCGGCCGAGCCCAAACCGCGCCGCGAGCGCAAGCCAAAACCTGCAGCCTCCACCTGGAAGCTGGAAGATTTCGTGGTCGAGCCGCAAGAAGGCAAGACCCGTTTCCATGACTTCAAGCTCTCGCCCGAGCTGATGCATGCGATCCACGACCTGGGCTTTCCGTATTGCACGCCGATCCAGGCGCAAGTGCTGGGTCATACCCTGCGCGGCAAAGATGCCATTGGCCGCGCCCAGACCGGCACCGGCAAGACCGCAGCCTTCCTGATTTCGATCATTTCCCAGCTGCAGCAGACCCCGCCGCCGAAAGAGCGCTACATGGGCGAGCCACGGGCACTGATCATCGCCCCGACCCGCGAACTGGTAGTGCAGATCGCCAAGGACGCCGCGGCGCTGACCAAGTACACCGGCCTGAACGTGATGACCTTCGTCGGTGGCATGGATTTCGACAAGCAGCTCAAAGCCCTCGAAGCGCGCCACTGCGACATCCTCGTCGCGACCCCAGGCCGTCTGCTGGACTTCAATCAGCGCGGTGAAGCGCACCTGGACATGGTCGAAGTGCTGGTGCTGGACGAAGCCGACCGCATGCTCGACATGGGCTTCATTCCGCAGGTACGGCAGATCATCCGCCAGACCCCGCCGAAGAGCGAACGCCAGACCCTGTTGTTCTCCGCGACCTTCACCGAAGACGTGATGAACCTGGCCAAGCAGTGGACCACCGACCCGTCGATCGTCGAGATCGAGCCGGAGAACGTTGCCAGCGAAACCGTCGAACAGCACGTTTATGCCGTAGCCGGAAGCGACAAGTACAAGCTGCTGTACAACCTGGTGACCGAGAACAAGTGGGAACGGGTAATGGTCTTCGCCAACCGCAAGGATGAAGTGCGGCGCATCGAAGAACGCCTGGTGCGCGATGGCGTCAATGCCGCCCAGTTGTCGGGCGACGTGCCGCAGCACAAGCGCATCAAGACCCTGGAGAACTTCCGCGAAGGCCGCATTACCGTACTGGTCGCGACCGACGTGGCGGGCCGTGGCATTCACATCGACGGTATCAGCCATGTGATCAACTTCACCCTGCCGGAAGATCCGGACGACTACGTGCACCGTATTGGTCGTACCGGCCGTGCCGGCACCAGCGGTGTGTCGATCAGCTTCGCCGGTGAGGATGACTCCTACCAGTTGCCGGCCATCGAAGAGCTGCTGGGCCGCAAGATCAGCTGCGAGATGCCGCCAACCGAACTGCTCAAGCCAGTGCCGCGCAAGCATCACTGAGAACGGACAGTGGTCTGAAAACGCAGCCTTGGCTGCGTTTTTTTATGCCGCTGATATTGTCCAAATAAACAAAGAGTCCATAATGGACAAAATAGTTTAATTGGAGACCCGTATGTCCACGCCTCTCGTCATCGATAAACAGCTCGCTCGCCAACTGCTGACGCAGGTGGATGTCCCGCAGATCCTGCGCAGCCTGTTCCGTGACCTGGCGGCCGGACAAGCGGTGCAGCCGCCGCAGCAGTTGGTCGAGTTCCCTGCGGGCCAGGGTGACTTCATCAACTATGGCGGTGTGCTGGCGCAGGAACGGGTCTATGGGGTGAAAACCTCGCCCTATATCGTCCGTGAGCAAGGCCCGCTGGTCACCGCCTGGACCCTGCTGATGTCCATGGACAGCGGCCAGCCGCTGTTGCTGTGCGATGCCGGCGAACTGACCACCGCACGTACCGCCGCCACCACTGCTGTCGCGGTCGATGCCCTGGCAGCCGCCAGTGCCCGGCGTCTGACCGTGATCGGCAGCGGCCCGATCGCCCGCGCCCACTTGCATTACGTGCGCGGCCTGCGCGAGTGGCAGGACATCCGCCTGTTTTCGCCAAGCCTGGCCGAACAAGGCGCCGAGCAACGTCAGGCGCTGCTTGACCTTGATCCACGCCTGACGCTCAGCGACAGCCTCGAGCAGGCACTTCAGGATGCCGATGTGATCATGCTGTGCACCTCCTCGGCCAGCCCGGTTATCGACCCGGCCAGCTTGAGCAAACCGGCCCTGATCACCTCGATCAGCACCAATGCTGTGCGCGCCCATGAAGTACCGCCCGCCAGCCTCGGCGCCATGGATGTGTATTGCGACTATCGGCTAACCACCCCGGGCAGCGCTGGCGAAATGCGTATCGCAGCCGAGCAGCATGGCTGGAAGCCGGAGGCCATCGTTGGCGATCTGGCGCAGTTGTTGAGCAATCAGGCCCCTGCCCCTGCTTACCAGCGTCACGCCTTCTTCCGCTCCATCGGTCTGGGCCTGGAAGACATCGCCCTGGCCAACGCCCTGTACCGCCTGCAACGCGCCGACTGAGGAGACTTCCATGCAACAGGCTGACTTCATCATCATTGGTGCCGGTATCGCGGGCGCCTCCACGGGCTATTGGCTGGCCGGCCAGGGTCGGGTAGTGCTGCTCGAACGCGAGTCGCAGCCCGGCTACCACTCCACCGGCCGCTCGGCAGCGCTGTATACCGCGGCTTATGGAACCCCGCAGGTACGCGCGCTGACCCTCGCCAGCCGTGAGTTTTTCGATCATCCGCCCGCAGGCTTTGCCGAGCACCCGCTGCTCAGCCCGCGCGGGGAAATGACCGTCGACCTTACTGGCGACCCCGAAGAACTGCAGCGCCAGTATCACAGTGCCAAAGCCTGCGTGCCTGAAGTCGAACTGCTCAGCGCTGACCAGGCCTGCGCCCGCCTGCCGGTACTGCGCCGCGAAAAAGTCCATGGCGCCCTGTATGACCCGAGCGCCAGCGACATCGACACCGATGCCCTGCACCAGGGCTACCTGCGCGGTATTCGCCGCCAGCAGGGTGAGGTGCACAGCGATTGCGAAGTCCAGCAGCTCAGCCGCGACGATAACGGTCTCTGGCAGGTGCAGACCAGCCGTGGCACCTTCAGTGCGCCGGTACTGATAAACGCCGCCGGCGCCTGGGCCGACCACATCGGCGTACTGGCCGGTGCGCAGCCGCTTGGCCTGCAACCCAAACGTCGCGCCGCCTTCATCTTCGCCGCCCCCGAAGGCATCGACAGCCACGCCTGGCCGATGCTGGTCAGTCTCGACGAATCGTTCTACATGAAGCCCGACGCCGGCATGCTGCTCGGCTCGCCAGCCAATGCCGACCCGGTCGCCCCCCATGACGTGCAAGCCGAAGAGCTGGACATTGCCATGGGCATCTACCAGATCGAAGAAGCCACCACCCTGACGATTCGTCGGCCGACCCGCACCTGGGCCGGTTTGCGCAGCTTTGTTGCCGATGGTGATCTGGTCGCAGGCTTCGACCCGCAAGTGCCTGGCCTGTTCTGGGTAGCGGCGCAAGGGGGTTATGGCATCCAGACCTCCCCCGCCATGGGCCAGGCCAGCGCCGCGCTGGTGCGTGGCGAAGACCTGCCCGACGCACTCAAGGGCTTTGGCCTGAACGCCGCGATGCTGTCTCCGCGCCGCCTGCAGGGATGACGCGCCGCCGCGATTGCGGCACACTCGCAGCGCCCTTGTGCCAAGGGTGCTGACACCGCCTGGAGCCTGCCTGAATGTCGACCTCTCGCCGCGACCCTGTCCTGGACAACTACCGGGCCATCGCCGATGCCATTGCCACCTTGTTCTTCCCCCACGCCGAGGTGGTGCTGCACGACCTGCGCAGCCAGAAGATCGACTACATCGCCAACAACCTGTCCAAACGCGAAATTGGCGATGATGCCGCGCTGGAAGACATGCTCGAGACCGGTACCGATGAAACCAACATCGGCCCCTACGAGAAGCTCAACTGGGACGGGCAGAAAATCCGCTCCCTGAGCACGGTGTTACGCGATGAGGCGGGTAAACCGCTGGCAGTGCTGTGCATCAACCTGAACATTTCCCTGTTCGAAAATGCCAAGGCAGCGCTGGACCTGTTCCTCTCGCCGAGCAAACTGATAGCGCAGCCCGATGCGCTGTTTCGCGATGACTGGCAGGAGCGCATCAATACCTTTCTCAACACCTGGCTGCGCCAGCGTCAACTGAGCCTCAACCTGCTGACCCGCGAACACAAGCGCGAGCTGGTCCTGGCCCTGCACGCCGAAGGCGCATTCAAGGGCAAGAGTGCGGCCAACTATGTGGCCAATGTGCTGGGGATGGGACGGGCGACGGTGTACAAACACCTGAAGGAACTCAAGGCCTGAAGGGCTTCAGGCCTTGAGGGTGACGATCATCAATCGCCGTAGATGTCCGTCTTGAAGTACTTCGACTGGATCTTCTGGTATTCGCCATTGGCGCGGATGTCGTCGATGGCTTTGTTGAGTTTGCTCACCAACGCCTCGTTACCCTTGCGCACCGCGATTCCCGCGCCTTCACCGACGTATTTCGGGTCTTTCAGCTCCGGACCGACAAAGGCATAGTCAGCGCCACGCGGCATCGACAGGAAGTCATCGAGCGGAATGGTGTCGGCGAAAATCGCATCGACACGCCCGGATGCCAGGTCCATGTAGATCTCTTCGTTGTTGCTGTAGCGCTTGATGGTGATGCCCTTGGGCTCGAGCACTTCAGTGGCGTAGCGATCGGTGGTGGTGGCGCGCTGCACACCGACGGTCTTGCCCTTGAGGCTGGCGTACTGGTCATCGACCGTTGCGCCCTTCTTCATCACCAGCCGCGAGGAAGTGAAGTAGTACTTGTGGGTAAAGTCGACGGACTTTTTACGCTCGTCGGTGATGGTCATCGACGACAAGGCCGCATCGATCTTCTTCACTTTCAGCGACGGGATCAGGCCGTCGAACTCCACCTCGTTCCATACGCACTTGACCTGCATCTGCGCGCACAAGGCGTTACCGATGTCGTAGTCGAAGCCGACGATCTCGCCTTTGTCGTTTTTCGAGGCAAAAGGCGGATAAGCGGCTTCGATGCCAATACGCAGGGTGTCCTCGGCGGCGAACAGGCTGCTGGCCAACAGACTCAAGGCCAGACCGCTGATCAGGGTGAGCTTCTTCATGGTGGTCTCTCTCGCTCGTTATTGGAGGTGTGTTGCAAGACAGAGGAAAGCGGGCAGGCACGCGACGGCCTGGAATTATTTTGTACTTATAATTCCATACTGGACTTTATTGTATGAAAACTCAACAAGCAAAAGCATCGCGGGGCAAGCCCGCTCCCACAGGATATCCACCCTCCCGGTGGGAGCGGGTTTGCCCCGCGAAAAAGCCAACTACCAACGCCCTGCCGCGTCTTCGTCGCTCTGCTTGCCCTCGACCCAGCGCGGGCCGTCACCGGTATGTTCTTTCTTCCAGAACGGTGCACGGGTCTTGAGGTAATCCATGATGAAGTTGCAGGCATCGAACGCTGCCTGGCGATGGGCACTGGCTACACCGACAAAGACAATCGGCTCGCCGGGCTCCAGCGCGCCGATGCGGTGCAAAACCTCGACCTTGAGCAGCGGCCAGCGCTGTTCGGCTTCAACGACGATCTTGGCCAGGGCCTTTTCGGTCATGCCCGGATAGTGCTCCAGGAACATGCCCGCCACCTCCTGGCCGTCATTGAAGTCGCGCACGTAGCCAACAAAACCGACCACGGCACCGACACCGACATTGGCCGCGTGCATGGCGTTGACTTCGGCACCCGGATCAAAGGCCTGGGTCTGGACGCGAATGCTCATTTCAGCCTCCGGTCACGGGGGGGAAAAACGCCACTTCGTCGCCGTCTTCTACAGGCTCATCGAGCTTGCACAGCTCTTCGTTACGCGCGCACATCAGATTCTGTTCGCTCAGCACCTCATGCTGGCCACCCTTGGCAACCAGCGCCTTGCGCACGTCGTCCAGGGTCGCGAAGGAACCTTCAAGCTTCTCGGCATCAACGCCCAACGCTTCACGGTAACGAGCGAAATACATCACCTTTATGCTCATTTCACGTCATCCGCCTGGTAATGGCCGCTCTTGCCGCCAAGCTTCTCCAGCACCCGCACGCCGTCGATGATCATGCCGCGATCAACCGCTTTGCACATGTCGTAGATGGTCAGCGCAGCGACGCTGGCGGCGGTCAGGGCTTCCATTTCCACGCCGGTCTGCCCGGCCAGCTTGCAACGGGCGACGATATATACGGTGTCGTTGCCTTCGGCGCTGAGCTCGACCTTG
Organism: Pseudomonas sp. GZD-222; assembly: GCF_049310525.1. Lineage (NCBI taxonomy): Bacteria > Pseudomonadati > Pseudomonadota > Gammaproteobacteria > Pseudomonadales > Pseudomonadaceae > Pseudomonas > Pseudomonas sp. GZD-222. The sequence continues at coordinate 56,176 of NZ_JBMOWO010000028.1, read as the reverse complement.
ACGCTGGTCAGCAGCAATGGGTGGCACAAAGGAATCAGGTCACTGGTCTTCTTCGCCGCCTGGATACCGGCAATGCGTGCCACGGCGAAGACATCACCCTTGGGGTGCTCGCCATCGACAATCATCTGCAGGGTTTGCGGGAGCATGCGCACCCGCGCTTCGGCCACAGCCTCACGCGAGGTCACGGCTTTATCGGTGACGTCGACCATAGCGGCCCGACCTTGGGAATCGAGATGAGTCAGCACAGCCTTCCTCCTGTTCAGGAGCAAAGAGTGTAAACCCTGGGGTCAGGTCTTCGTAGCAAAAAAAACCGGGCGGCATGGCCGCCCGGTGGTTGAGGGTTACAGGTGCGATTCGGCGTATTCGGCCAGAATCGAACGCGGTACGCCTTGCAGGGTGATGTGCACGCCGTTGGGGAAGTCCTTGAAGCGCTCGGTCAGGTAGGTGAGGCCCGAGCTGGTCGCGGACAGGTAAGGAGTATCGATCTGCGCCAGGTTACCCAGGCAGATCACCTTGGAACCGGCGCCAGCACGGGTGATGATGGTTTTCATCTGGTGCGGGGTGAGGTTCTGGCATTCGTCGATCAGGATCAGGCTCTGCTGGAAGCTGCGCCCCCGAATGTAGTTCAACGACTTGAACTGCAGGGGTACACGCTCAAGGATGTAGTCGACACTGCCATGGGTGTTCTCATCATCCATGTGCAGCGCTTCGAGGTTGTCGGTGATTGCCCCGAGCCAGGGCTCCATCTTCTCTGCTTCGGTACCGGGCAGGAAGCCGATCTCCTGGTCCAGCCCCTGTACGCTGCGGGTAGCGATAATACGCCGGTAGCGCTTGCTGACCATGGTCTGCTCGATGGCGGCGGCCAGGGCCAGGATGGTTTTACCGGAGCCCGCAGCGCCCGTCAGGTTGACCAGGTGAATATCCGGATCGAGCAGGGCAAACAGGGCCAGGCTCTGATAGATATCACGTGGTTTCAGACCCCAGGCTTCCTGGTGCAACAGCGGTTCCTGATGCAGGTCGAGCAACAGCAGTTCGTCGTCCTTGATGCCTTTGATCCAGCCGACAAAGCCCTGCTCATCAATGATGAACTCGTTGATGTGCACCGCCGGCAGGTTGTCGATCATTTGCACCCGGTGCCAGGTGCGGCCACGCTCCTGACGGGTCTCAACCTTGCTGACGCGGTCCCAGAACGAACCGGTGACGCTGTGGTAACCCTTGGACAACAGCGAAACGTCGTCAACCAGTTGGTCGGTGCTGTAGTCCTCGGCCGCGATTCCGCAAGCGCGGGCCTTGAGGCGCATGTTGATGTCTTTGGTCACCAACACCACGTCGAGGTCTTTACGCCGACTGCGCAGCTCCAGCAACTGGTTGATGATGATGTTGTCGTTGAGGGTTTCCGGCAGCAGACGGTTAGGTTCGTTGCGTGGACTCATCAGGATCGACAGCGACCCCTTGGGCCCGCTCTTGCCACGCTGGATCGGCACACCCTGCTCGACATCGGCAGGCGTGGCATCGCCCAGAGTCTGGTCGATCAGGCGGATGGCCTGGCGACATTCAGCAGCGATGGTTTGCTTTCCGGTCTTGAGTTTGTCGAGCTCCTCCAGCACCGTCATCGGTATGGCGACGTGGTGCTCCTCGAAATTGAGCAAAGCGTTTGGATCGTGAATCAGTACATTGGTATCGAGCACATAAAGGATTGGCTGGTTGGAGGAAGTGGTGCGTCCTTGATCATCCATACTCGGTCACCTTTGTGGAAGCCATACAACGCAATACCTTGACGGTGCTGCGCCGTGAAGTGGCCGCCGGTTCTCCCCTGGTCCGCGTCGTTACGGGTGGGGAGCTGCCCTCACAGAATTGGTGCCCAATGACGCCACCTGTGATGCAGGGTTCGGCGGTCTGTCTTCTTGATACCGCAAAACCCATGACCGGAAAAAGCATTTTTACGTATTTTTGAAGTTTATTTTTCGTGATGACACTTAGCCCTTGGCGCATGGTCAAAGCACCGCTAAAGTCATAAATCAGGCTCAGTAAAATACGCGCGGAAATTTCCTCCCGAGCCCGCTCTTTCCCTCCCGATTTCAGCTTTTACCGGCGTAATGTCGGCAATCTTCCCAACCGATCCCGCTTTGTGCCGTGTGCTTGAGCAGCCAGGCCACCGCCTCTTGCGCCTTGGGCTGGGTGTCGTTGAACTGGATCAGTCCGCGCCGCCACAGCAACATCAAGGTCAGCACCCGCTGCGCCGACTGTTCAGCGCTCAGAGCCGCCTGGTCCTGGGCATCGATATTCCACAGCACCACCTGCAGCCCCTGGCTGGCAAAGAACCCCTGGCTGTCGGCCCGGCGCTGGCCATAAGGCGGTCTGAACAGCGGTACATACTGTTCGGGCAGGTCGGCCTGGACCTGGGCCTGACTGCGCATTACCGAGTCCTGCCAGTCCTGCCACTGCCCGTGCGAACGATATTGCCAGCCTTGAATACCGACGCACTGGCCTTTGTAGAGTGCGCGCACATCCGCCAGTGAAGTCCGGTCGCGGCGCGTCTGCAGGCTGTTGCCAAGTACGAAGAAGGTCGCACCGAGCTTCTGCCGGCGCAGATAGTCGGTCAGGGTATCGGTGCCGCCGCCGACGGGTCCGGGGCCGGAATCGAAGGTCAGCATGAACAGGCGGTCGTTGACTTCGTCGCCGTTGCGCTCGAGGTCCGAGTAACGTTCGATCTCGCTGGCGGTCTGCGGAAACAGCGCAGCCTTGCGCAACAACTCGTCCAGATAACGCTCATGAAACTCGCGGCTGGGTTCGGCCCAACCGGCATAGAACGAGTCGCCGGCGACTTCGAACTTCGCCGCCTGCAGGCGCAACTCGGCCTGGTTGTCGATGGCATAACAGAACGAGGCATCCTGCTCGCAGCTCTGCTGGGCCAGGTCATAGTTGCGCCACAACTGCTGCCACAGGCGCGAGCGCACCTGATTGATCGACACCAGGTTGATCTGTTTGAGCCCCAGGCGTGTGGCCAGGGCCGGCTGGTCAAGCGCCTCGCTGGCCTGCAGAGCGCGGGCGAAGCCGAGAATCTCGGCCCGCGAGGCGACATCGAACAGCGCCGGGCTGTCGAGTTGTTCTGGCCAGTGACTACGTTCGAAGGTCGTTGGCGGCACAGGCGCTGCTTGCGCCGCGACACTCAACAGTCCGCTCAGTAGTAGAAAAGCAATGCGCACGATCGGGCTCTCCGGTTTCCTCGCCGCGCACTATAGCGTCAAGCGTCGGGATGGTCTGTGGCTATCAACGTCATAGCTGGAGATCAGCGGCCCCGCCCCGTAGAATCGGGCCCACGATTTCAGGAGCCCGACCGATGCTGACGGTGATTTCCCCCGCCAAGACCCTCGACTACACCACCCCGCCGGTGACCCAGCGCTACACCCAGCCGCAGTACCTGGATGATTCCCAGGAACTGATCGTGCAGCTGCGCGAGCTGTCGCCAGCACAGATCAGCGAGCTGATGCACCTCTCCGACAAGCTTGCCGGCCTCAACGCCGCGCGCTTCGGCAGCTGGACCCCGGCCTTCAGCCCGGAAAACGCCAAGCAGGCACTGCTGGCGTTCAAGGGTGATGTGTACACCGGGCTGGACGCCGAAACCCTGAGCGAGGATGACTTCAGCTACGCCCAGGAGCACCTGCGCATGCTCTCCGGCTTGTACGGCCTGTTGCGCCCGCTGGACCTGATGCAAGCTTATCGCCTGGAAATGGGTACCAAGCTGGCCAACGCCCGCGGCAAGGACCTGTACGCCTTCTGGGGCACGCGCATCAGCGAATGGCTGAACCAGGCCCTGGCCGACCAGGGCGATGACCTGCTGCTCAACCTTGCCAGCAACGAGTACTTCAGCGCAGTAAAACGCACGGCACTCAAGGCGCGGATCATCAACACCGAGTTCCGCGACTTCAAGAACGGCCAGTACAAGATCATCAGCTTCTACGCCAAGAAAGCCCGCGGGATGATGAGCCGCTTCGTGATCCAGGAGCGCATCAACGATCCCGAGCAGCTCAAGCAGTTCGATGTGCAGGGCTACTACTACAGTGCCGAGCAGTCGAAGCCGGACAACCTGGTGTTCCTGCGCGATCAGCCGGACGAGTGAGTCGAACCGATGTAGGAGCGGATTTATCCGCGATGGGGCGCAACGCGGCCCTCAACAAACGGGACTGCTGCGCAGTCCATCGCGGATAAATCCGCTCTTACAGTCGACGTAATTATGACGTCAAAAATCCAGCTCTCCTGTTTTATTGCAAACTGCCATCAAGTCCATTCGTAATTTTCTGACGAATTTCGAAAAATAATTTTCGATACTGGCAATAAAACATCCCTCCCCGAGTTCGCCCTTTATATACAGGGACGAAACTGCCCAGTGCTATCAAATTGAAAGTAATGGCACTTTAATAAATATTGAAAAATATTTCATAGTCACTGAACCGCCCTCGGAACTTATCTCCTCGCCCGTCGCTCATACCACCGGTAACGATTCTCGAGCATCGTGTGAGAGATGACCTACAGCGAACTCAGGAGATCCGCGCCCCTACAAATCGTCCTAGTGGTTGATTTCAAAGGATTTAATCCGCTTGAAAGAGCAAGCACTGCAGTATCCGAACACGGAACTGCAATAAAGACGGCTGCATTTAAGGGCACGTCCACAATTATTGGCCATTGGCTGCAAACTTTTAGTGCAGATTAAATTGCACTTCACATTTATATGCCTGCGTACGGTGAAGTGACATCTTTCTGCCACAACTCCGTTCGCCCGTACATTGCTGGTTAATCAACCCGGTCTGGCTCTGCTAGTTGAGTCGGCATGATAAACACATGAGGTGATAGCGATGCGTATCAGCATCTTTGGTTTGGGTTATGTAGGTGCAGTCTGTGCTGGCTGCCTGTCCGCACGGGGTCATGAAGTGATTGGCGTGGATGTTTCCAAGACCAAGATCGACCTGATCAACCAGGGCAAATCGCCAATTGTCGAACCCGGGCTTGAAGCACTCTTGCAACAAGGCATCGACACCGGTCGCCTGCGTGGCACCACGGACTTTGCGGCGGCGATTCGCGACAGCGATCTGTCGATGATCTGCGTCGGTACACCGAGCAAGAAGAACGGCGATCTGGGCCTGGAGTACATCGAGTCGGTGTGCCGCGAAATCGGCTATGTACTGCGCGAAAAAGCCAGCCGCCACACCATCGTGGTGCGCAGCACGGTGTTGCCAGGCACGGTGAAAAACGTGGTGATCCCGATTCTCGAAGACTGCTCGGGGAAAAAAGCCGGCGTCGACTTCGGTGTCGCGGTGAACCCTGAGTTCCTGCGTGAAAGCACTGCGATCAAGGACTACGACCAGCCACCGATGACGGTCATCGGCGAACTGGACAGCGCCAGCGGTGATGTCCTGCAGTCGCTGTATGAAGAACTCGACGCGCCGATCATCCGCAAGGCCATCGAAGTGGCCGAAATGATCAAGTACACCTGCAACGTCTGGCACGCGGCGAAAGTGACCTTCGCCAACGAGATCGGCAACATCGCCAAAGCGGTCGGTGTCGATGGTCGCGAAGTGATGGACGTGGTCTGCCAGGACAAGACCCTGAACCTGTCGCAGTACTACATGCGCCCAGGCTTTGCCTTCGGTGGCTCGTGCCTGCCCAAGGACGTGCGCGCCCTGACCTACCGGGCCAGCAGCCTGGACGTGAAGGCACCGCTGCTCAACTCGCTGATGACCAGTAACGAATCGCAGGTGCAGAACGCCTTCGACATTATCGAAAGCCACGACAAACGCAAGGTCGCCCTGCTCGGCCTGAGCTTCAAGGCCGGTACCGACGACCTGCGCGAAAGCCCGCTGGTGGAACTGGCCGAGCGCCTGATCGGCAAGGGCTACGAGCTGAACATCTACGACAGCAACGTTGAGTACGCCCGCGTCCACGGTGCCAACAAAGACTACATCGAGTCGAAGATCCCGCACGTTTCCTCCCTGCTCAACGCCGACTTCGAGCAGGTCATCAATCACGCCGACGTGATCGTCCTGGGCAACCGCGACGAGAAGTTCCGCGCCCTCGCCCAGCAAGCGCCGGAAGGCAAACAGGTCATCGACCTGGTCGGGTTCATGAACAAGGCCAGCTCCCCGGCCACCCGCACCGAAGGTATCTGCTGGTAACCCGGCAGGTTGCGCAGGGCCTTCGGGCCTTGCGCATCACCCTACTCTCCTCACTGGATACGGATGCAGAACATGCAAAGGCTCAAGCACGGCCTGCTACAGGTCGCCGGTTGGTTGTTCTACGTGAGCCTGCTCATGTTGATCGCCCTGGCCTTGCCCAACTCCATTTTCGACCCCGACTCGAAGGACTTCATTTTCCTCGTCGGTGCCGTCGGTATCTGGCGCTATTCCATGGGTGCCACGCACTTTGTGCGCGGCATGCTGTTTCTCTATGTGGTCTACCCGCTGCTACGGCGCAAAGTGCGCAAGTTGGGCAGCGCCGCAGATCCATCGCATGTCTACCTTATGGTCACCAGCTTTCGCATCGACGCCCTGACCACCGCCCAGGTCTACAGCTCGGTGATCCGCGAGGCGATCGACTGCGGCTACCCGACCACTGTGGTCTGCTCGCTGGTGGAAATGTCCGACGAACTGCTGGTGAAAAGCCTCTGGGAAAAATTCAATCCGCCAGACCGCGTCACCCTCGACTTCGTACGTATCGCCGGTACCGGTAAACGTGACGGCCTGGCCTATGGTTTTCGTGCCATCTCCCGCCACTTGCCCGACGACAACGCTGTCGTTGCCGTGATCGATGGCGACACCGTGCTCGGTGAAGGCGTAGTCCGCAAGACCGTGCCCTGGTTCAAGCTGTTCGGCAATGTCGGTGGCCTGACCACCAACGAATTCTGCGAAGTGCGCGGCGGCTACATCATGAGCGAGTGGCACAAGCTGCGCTTCGCCCAACGCCACATCAACATGTGCTCGATGGCCCTGTCCAAACGCGTGCTGACCATGACCGGACGCATGTCGGTGTTCCGCGCTGCGGTCGTGACCAACCCCGAGTTCATCGCCGACGTCGAAAACGACTCGCTGCAGCACTGGCGCCTGGGCCGCTTCAAGTTCCTCACCGGTGACGACAAGTCCAGCTGGTTCAGCCTCATGCGTCTGGGCTACGACACCTTCTACGTGCCAGATGCGGCGATCAACACGGTCGAACACCCGCCGGAAAAAAGCTTCATCAAGGCCAGCCGCAAGCTGATGTACCGCTGGTACGGCAACAACCTGCGGCAGAACTCGCGGGCCCTGGGCCTGGGTATCCGTCGCCTCGGCCTGTTCACCAGCGTGGTGCTGTTCGACCAGCGCGTGTCGATGTGGACCAGTTTGCTCGGCCTGACCGTAGCCATCATTGCCAGTCTGAAGTTCGGCCCGGCGTTCCTCTTGGTGTACCTGCTGTGGATCGGCATCACCCGTCTGATCCTGACGCTGATGCTGCTGTGCTCGGGCCACAACATCGGCCCGGCCTACCCGCTGATTCTTTATTACAACCAGATCGTCGGCGCGATCATGAAGATCTACGTGTTCTTCCGCCTCGACAAGCAGTCCTGGACGCGTCAGCCCACTGCCCTCAAACGCGATCTCGCGAGCTTTCAACAATGGTTCAACACCTGGTCCTCCCGGACCATGACCTTCTCGGCGGCCAGCATCTTCATTGCTGTGCTGTTCATGGTCGTGTGAGCCGGAAACCGATTGGATTAAACAGGAACAAATTGCCATGAATACCGCCGTGAACGTCAATGTCGTGCATGAGTCCGAAGCCCAGCGTCAGCACGCCCGGGTGCGCATCCCAGCCAAGCTGCGTTACCTGGGGAGCAGCCGCGAAACCCTGGAAGTGAAGGTCGACGACCTGTCTGCCGGGGGCCTGAGCTTCCATGCCAAGCACCCGCTGAAAGTCGGCGATGTGCTGCGCGGGCGCTTGCAGTTCACCGTCGACAAACTCGGCCTGGCCATGGACATCGAGTTCCAGGTGCGCTCCTTCGATCCGTCCAGCGGCCGTTCCGGCGTGCAGTTCCAGAACCTGGAGCCACGCGACATCGCCACCCTGCGCCACATCATCACTTCGCACCTGTCCGGCGAGCTGATCACCATTGGCGATGTGCTGAGCACCTTGCAACGCGACAACTTCACCAAAGCGCGTAAACAGAAAGACGCCAGCGGTGGCATGAGCGCCTTCGGCCGCCTGCGCGCAGTGACCTTCAGCCTCGGTGTGTTCGTGGTCGGTGTCGCGGCGTTCGGTTTTATCGCCAAGTCGGTGTATGGCCTGTACTTCGTCAGTCACGCCCAGGCCGGTGTGGTCAGTGTGCCGACGACCAATGTCACCATGCCTCGCGACGGCACCGTACAAGGCCTGGTCGAAGGGGGTGGTCAGGTCATCAAAGGCGCGCCGCTGGCCTCGTTCAGCACCAGCATGCTGGACATGCTCAAGGGCCACCTGGACGACCAGCAGCTTGAGCCGAGCAAGGTCGAAGAGCTGTTCGGCAAGCAAATGAGCGGCACCCTGACCAGCCCCTGCGATTGCGTGGTCGCCCGCCAGCTGGTGGATGACGGCCAGTACGCGAGCAAAGGCCAGGTGATCTTCCAGTTGATTCCGCGCACCGTTAACCCGACCGTCGAGGCGCGCTTCAGCTATCGCCAGTTCGACGACGTCCAGCCGGGCACCCGGGTCAATTTCCAGATCGCTGGCGAAGATGAATGGCGCACTGGCGAGATCGTCAGCAGCACCAGCCTGAACAGCGAAGACCTGTCGTCGGACATTCGCGTGCAGATCAAGCCAGAAGGCGCACTGCCCAGCGAACTGGCTGGCCGCCCGGTCGCGGTGGACAGCAACCGTGGCCCGTCGCTGGACTGGCTGATCGACAAAGCCGTGGCCCGTGGGCTTTGATGGGGGAATTGCCTGTGAATATGCTCAATACCCCCCCGGTGGGGGGGGGGGGGGGGGGGGGGGGGGTGGTGGAGGCTGCTCTCTTCTTCTTTGTGGGGAAGAACACTCCGTTGTGCGTTTTTCTCCCTCCCCCTTCCCCCATCGCTTCTTTTCTTCCCCCCCCCCCCCCCCCCCGCTCCCACAGTTGTGCTGCTCTGGGTCTGGCCTTGGCCATCAGCCTGGCTGGTTGCGCCGGCCTGCCCGACCAGCGCCTGGCCAACGAAGCCCTCAAGCGTGGCGACACCGCCTTGGCCGAACAGAACTATCGGCAGCTGGCCGACCTCGGTTACAGCGAGGCCCAGGTAGGCCTGGCCGATATTCAGGTGGAAACCCGCGACCCGGCCAAACTCAAGGAAGCCGAAGCGACCTACCGCGCCGCTGCCGATATCTCGCCGCGTGCCCAGGCTCGCCTCGGCCGCCTGCTGGCGGCCAAGCCGGACGCCACCGAAGCCGAGCGCCAGGAAGCCGAAACCCTGCTCAAGAAGGCCTTCGCCAATGGTGAGGGCAACACCCTGATCCCCCTGGCGATGCTCTACCTGCAATATCCGCAAAGTTTCCCCAACACCAATGCGCAACAGCAGATCGATCAATGGCGTACTGCGGGCTACCCGGAAGCAGGCCTGGCGCAGATCCTGCTGTACCGCACCCAGAACACCTATGACCAGCACCTGGCAGACGTCGAGCGGATCTGCAAAGCCGCGCTGAGCACTACCGACATCTGCTACGTCGAGCTGGCGACCGTGTACCAGAAACGCGGGCAGGCTGATCAACAAGCCGCGCTGCTCGAACAGCTGAAAAGCGCTTACCAGCGCGGTGCGATTCCGGCCACGCGGGTCGACAGCACGGCCCGTGTACTGGCTGACCGCAGCCTGGGCCAGACCGACGAAAAAACCGCACAAGCCCTGCTGGAGCAGGTCGCGCCGGTCAATCCGGGTTCCTGGGTCAGCCTCGCGCAACTGCTCTATGACTTCCCCGAACTGGGCGACACCGACAAGCTGATGGCATACATCGACAAGGGCCGCGCCGCTGAACAGCCTCGCGCAGAACTGTTGCTCGGTCGCCTGTACTACGAAGGCAAGACCGTTCCCGCTGATGCACAGCAGGCCGAAACCCATCTGCTCAGCGCCGCCAATGCCGGCGAAGTCAGTGCCCATTACTACCTGGGGCAGCTGTATCGCCGTGGATACCTGGGCAAGGTCGATCCGCAGAAAGCCGTCGACCACCTGCTCAGCGCCGCCCGCGGCGGCCAGCTCAGTGCCGACTACGCCCTGGCCCAGTTGTTCAGCGAGGGCCACGGCATTCGCCAGGACCTGGTCAACGCCTGGGTCTTCAGTCAGCTGGCGCAAGCCAACCCCAGCGATCAGTCGCGGGAAATGGCCAGCCAGCTCGACCAGCAACTTACACCGGCGCAGAAAAGCCAGGCCGAACGCCTGTTGCAACAAGAGCGCCAGGCCCGTGGCGCCATCGGTCAAGGCCCTGGCGCCCTGGCCCTGCAAGCCGAGCTAGCACCTGAACAAGGCGAGGATTCCCTATGACACTCAACCCGTGGATGAAAGCCGGCCTCGGCCTTGGTTTCGCCCTGCTCTGGTCGTGCCCGACCCTGGCCGCCATGACCGCTGAAAAGAACTTCGGCCTGGACGTGAAAATCACCGCGCAATCCGAAGACGACCGTGACCTCGGTACCCGCTCCGGCGGTGACGTCAACGGTCTGGGTCTGGACCTGCGCCCCTGGGTCTATGGCGAGCGCGGCAACTGGAGCGCCTATGCCATGGGCCAGGCGGTGACGGCGACCGACATCATCGAGACCGACACCCTGCGCCAGTCCGGCGACGAAGCCGAGTCCGACAGCGGCCGTGCCGATGGCCGCGAGGCCGACAAAAGCTACCTGGCCATGCGTGAGTTCTGGGTCGGCTACAGCGGCCTGACCGCCTACCCCGGCGAACAGCTGCGCTTCGGTCGTCAGCGCCTGCGCAATGAAGACGGCATGTGGCGCGACACCAATATCGAAGCCTTGAACTGGACCTTCGACACCACCCTGCTGCGCGCCAACCTCGGCGTCGCCGAACGCTTCAGTGAATACCGCACCGACCTCACCGAGCTGGCCCCGGAAGACAAGGATCGCCTGCACGTCTACGGCGACATCGCCACGCAATGGACACCTGGCCATTGGGTCGGCCTGCGCGCCCACCACACTCACGACGACGGCAACCTGAAAAGCCCCGGCGAAACCGTCGATGCGCTGGACAAGACACGCACCGGTGACCTCACCTGGCTGGGCCTTGAGGCCAACAGCGACGCCTATAACTGGCGCAACCAGAACCGCGTCAACTACTGGGGCAGCGTGACCTGGCTGACCGGTGACCGCGACAGCCTCAACACCACCACGGTCAACGGCGAGCAAGTGGCCAGCGGCAAGCAAAGCGGTGACGTCAACGCCTGGGCCACCGACCTCGGTATTCGTCTGCGCCTTGACCCCAACTGGCAAGTCGGCGCCGCCTATGCGCGTGGTAGCGGCGGTGGCGGCAGCGACGGTTCGAGCAACTACGAGCAAACCGGCCTGGAGAGCAACCGCTCCAACTTCACCGGCACCCGCTCACGCGTACACCGCTTCGGCGAGGCGTTCCGTGGCGAGCTGGGCAACCTTCAGGCGGCGACCCTGTTCACCTCCTGGCAACTGCGCGACGACTACGACGCCAGCCTGATCTACCACAAATTCTGGCGCGTCGATGGCGACCAGAACATCGGCAGCAGCGGCATCAACGCGGTCGTCGAAGACAACGGCATCAACCGTCCGCTGATCCAGGGCGAGAAAGACCTCGGCCAGGAAATGGACGTGGTGGTCACCAAGTACTTCAAGCAGGGCCTGTTGCCTGCGGGCTTGAGCCAGTCGATCGACGAGCCCTCGGCACTGGTGCGCTTGCGTGCTGGCGTGTTCAAGCCGGGAGACGCTTACGGCAAGGACACCGACTCGTACATGCACCGCGCCTTCGTCGACGTGGTCTGGCGCTTCTGATGCCTGGAGTGCACTGATATGAGCCTTCAATCGAACACCCTACAGCGCCTGTTGGCCGGCAGCCTGCTGCTGGCCAGCAGCATCGCCCTGGCCAACAGCCAGGCCCCGGTGCCGGTGGCCAAAGGACTGCAACAAGCCAAGACCTACACGGTCAGTAGTGCGCCGATCGAACCGCTGCAGATTCCGCCGCCGACCCTGCCCGACCTGTCCGGCTATACCGCAGAAGCCGTGCAGAAGAAAATCGAGCGCACGCACAAAGGCAAAGTCTCGGTGCGGCGCATGCTGCAGGAAAATGCGCTCAAGGAGTTCATCGGCGGCGACAACAAGATGGCCGAGTGGGTGGCGCGTCAGCACGGCATCCCGCAGGCGATCTTCATCGATGACGGCCATGTCGATTTCACCGAGCTGAGCAAGCGCGTGCCCAAGCAGTACCTGAGCGAAACCTCGCCGGGCGTGTACCTGGCGCGCCTGCCGATTGTGGTCGGCGCCAAGGGCGTGCTGGAGATCGACGCCAAGGTCAAGGAACTGCGCCTGTCCCAGGAAGGCGGTTCGTTCATCGTCAACGACGGCAAGCTGTTCGTCACCGACACCAAAGTGACCGGCTGGCGCGAGAAGGACAACGGCCCGGCGACCTTCCGTGCAGCCAATGAGTTCCGCCCGTTCCTGCTGTCCTGGGGCGGCACCGAGACTTACATCGTCAACAGCCAGATGGCCAGCTTCGGCTACGCCAAGAGTAAGTCCTACGGGGTGAGCATTTCCCAGTACACGCCGAACATGGCCAAGCAGATGGGCCGCGCGGAACCGACCGGCTGGATCATCGGTTCGCAATTCAGCGACATGTGGTACGGCTTCTACTGCTACGAAACCAGCGACTTCGTGGTCAAGGACAGCACCTACCGCGACAACATCGTCTATGGCATCGACCCGCACGACCGTTCGCACCGCCTGATCATCGCCGGCAACACCGTGTACGGCACCAAGAAAAAGCACGGGATCATCGTCTCCCGCGAGGTCAACGACAGCTGGATCATCAACAACAAGAGCTATGACAACAAGCTCTCGGGCGTGGTGATCGACCGTAACAGCGTCAACAACCTGATCGCCTACAACGAGATCTACCGCAACCACACCGATGGCATCACCCTGTACGAGAGCGGCGACAACCTGATCTGGGGCAACAAGCTGATCAACAACCGCCGCCACGGCATTCGTGTGCGTAACAGCGTGAACATTCGCCTGTATGAAAACGTCGCCATGGCCAACGGTCTGGTCGGTGTGTACGGGCACATCAAGGACCTCTCCGACACCGACCGCGACATCGCCCTCGACCCGTTCGACACCAAGGTCTCGCTGATCGTCGTCGGTGGCGAACTGGCGGCCAACGGCAGCGGCCCGCTGTCAATCGACTCGCCGTTGAGCGTGGAACTGTACCGGGTCTCGCTGCTGGCCCCGAGCAAGGCCAGCGGCATCAGCTTTTCCGGGGTGCTGGGTGAGCGTCAGGACGAGATTCTCGACCTGATGGTGCGCCAGCAGAAAGCGGTATTGATCGACCCGGTCGAGCGCCAGACCGAAATGGCGGATTAAGGAAGCCACGACATGACTCCACATCTGATGAAACTGCTTGGCCTGAGCGTTGCCGTACTGGCGATCAACAACAGCGCGCACGCCGACACCGTCCAGGCGCCGACCTTCAGCGCCGAACCCTGCTGCCAGTTGTGCCCCGAAGCACACGACGCCAGCCGCTACACCACGCGTTATCAGCAGAACTTCACTACCCTGGTGCAGGCCCAGGGTGACTGGCTGTTCCGTACCCGCGAGGATCTGCGCACCGAATTCCAGACCACCCCCGCCGGCTACAAACGCCTGCAACAGCTGCATGATGCCTTCAAGGCACGCGGCATCGAGCTGGTGGTGGTTTACCAACCGACCCGAGGCCTTGTGAACCGCAACATGCTCAAGCCGGCCGAGAAAGCTGCGTTCAATTACGAAAAAGCCCTGGGCAACTACCAGGCGATGCTCGCCCGCTTCAGCAAGATGGGCTACAACGTGCCCGACCTGTCGCCGCTGACCAACGAACAACTGGCCGCCGCTGACCAGGGCAAGGACTTCTACTTCCGCGGCGACCAGCACTGGACGCCCTATGGGGCCGAGCGCGCGGCGAAGATCGTCGCCGACACCGTGCACGACATGCCGGCCTTTGCCGATGTGCCGAAGCGCGAATTCGAAAGCCACAAGTCCGGACGCATGGGCAAGACCGGCACCCTGCACAACGTTGCCGGGCAACTGTGCGGTACCAGCTATGCGGTGCAGTACATGGACCAGTTCATCACCGAGCCCAAGGGCGAAAGTGGCAGCGACGACCTGTTCGGCGATTCCGGTAATCCGCAGATTACCCTGGTGGGCACCAGCCACAGCGGCAAGAACTACAACTTCTCCGGTTTCCTCGAACAGTACATCGGTGCCGACGTGCTCAATGTCGCCTTCCCTGGCGGTGGCCTGGAAGGCTCGATGATCCAGTACCTGGGCAGCGACGACTTCAAGAACAACCCGCCGAAGATCCTCATCTGGGAATTCTCGCCGCTGTATCGCCTGGACCAGGAAACCATCTGGCGGCAGATGCTCGCCCTGCTCGACAACGGCTGCGAAGGCAAGCCGGCGCAGCTGCACGCCAGTGCCACGCTCAAGCCGGGCAAGAACGAACTGATGGTCAACGGCAAGGGCGGCGTGATCAAGGACCTGACCAATGGCCGTCACCAGTTGGACTTCAAGTTCGAAGACACCTCGGTCAAGGTGCTGCAGGCCACGCTCTGGTACCTCAACGGCCGTCACGAAGACGTGAAGATCGAAAAGCCCGAGACCTCCGACACCGATGGCCGCTTCGCCTTCCAGCTGCGCGAGGATGAGGACTGGGCCAGCCAGACCCTGCTCGCGGTAGAAGTCCAGGGCCCGGAGAGCGGCACCCAGAAAGTCGAAGCCACGCTGTGCAAACGTACTTGAGGTACCCATGAATAGATCAAACACAATGCCGGTGGGAGTGGGCTTGCCCCGCGATTGCAGTACCGGCCTCATCGCGGGGCAAGCCCGCGCCTACCGGGCGTTGGCGCTTGCTCTGGTACTGATTGGCCCGGCCGCGCAGGCTGCCGGTCTGGTCCCGCCCCCGGGTTACTACGCCGGGATCGAGAAACTCAAGACCGGCCCCAGCGATTACAAGTGCGAGGCGATCCCCAAGCCTTACACCGCCAAGCTGCAGTTTCGCAGCAAGTACGAAGGCTCGGACGGCGCCCGCGCCACGTTGAACAAGGCTTCGGAAAAAGCCTTCCGCGACTCCACAGCGAGCATCACCACGCTGGAGCGCGGGGTCAGCAAACAGGTCATGCAGTACATGCGTGACGGCCGCCCGCAGCAGCTCGATTGCACCCTGGAGTGGCTGGGCAGCTGGGCGCGCGCCGATGCGCTGATGTCCAGCGACTACAACCACACCGGCAAGTCCATGCGCAAATGGGCGCTGGGCAGCCTGAGTTCGTCGTGGCTGCAGCTGAAGTTCTCCAACTCCCAGCCCCTGGCCGCGCATCAGCAGGAAGCCGAACTGATCGAAAAATGGTTCGCACGCCTGGCCGATCAAGTGGTCAAGGACTGGAGCAATCTGCCCCTGGAGAAGATCAACAACCACTCCTACTGGGCTGCCTGGTCGGTAATGGCCACCGCCGTGGCCACTGACCGCCGTGACCTGTTCGACTGGTCGGTGAAGGAATACCGGGTCGCGGCCAACCAGGTCGATGCTCAGGGCTTCCTGCCCAACGAGCTCAAGCGCAAACAACGCGCCCTCGCCTACCACAACTACGCCCTACCGCCGCTGGCGATGATCGCCAGCTTTGCCCAGGCCAATGGTGTCGATGTGCGTCCGGAGAACAACGGCGCACTTGAACGCCTGGGTAAACGAGTGCTGTCCGGGGCGAAAGACCCGAGCCCGTTCAAGGCCAAGAGTGGCGAGAAGCAGGCCATGGGTGACCTCAAGGTCGACAGCAAATACGCCTGGCTCGAACCCTGGTGCAGCCTTTACCGCTGCAGTGCCGATGCGCTGGAGAAAAAGCACGACATGCAGCCGTTCAGGAACTTCCGCCTCGGCGGTGACCTGACCCGGGTCTACGACCCGCAAGCCGCACAGAAAAAATGACGGTGGGAGCGGGCTTGCCCCGCGATTCGATGTAAACCACACACCACCAATCCAGGGGAAAAACCACCCCCCCAACGTCAAAGGATCCGCCCCCCCTGATACCGTATGGCCCCACCCATACCCCCCCACTCCCCCCCCCCCCCCCCCCCCCCCCACCGGTGTCAATGCAATGGTTTCCCCTGTGATTTTCATGGGGGGTTTGGGGGGCTGCTGCCCCGATTGTGGATAACGACAAGGAGAGATCGGGATGGTGTTCTCGTCCAATGTGTTCCTGTTCCTGTTCCTGCCGATCTTTCTCGGCTTGTACTACTTGAGCGGGCAACGCTATCGCAACGCGCTGTTGCTGCTGGCCAGCTACCTGTTCTACGCCTGGTGGCGGGTGGACTTCCTCGCCCTGTTCGCCGGGGTCACCCTGTGGAACTACTGGATCGGCCTGAAAGTCGGCGCCGCTGGCGTGCGTACCAAAGCAGCCCAGCGCTGGCTGCTGCTCGGGGTGGTGGTCGACCTGTGCATTCTCGGCTACTTCAAGTACGCCAATTTCGGCGTCGACAGCATCAACGCGATCATGACCTCCTATGGTCTTGAGCCGTTCATCCTCACCCATGTGCTGCTGCCGATCGGTATCTCGTTCTACATTTTCGAGTCGATCAGCTACATCATCGACGTCTACCGCGGCGACACCCCGGCCACCCGCAACCTGATCGACTTCGCCGCATTCGTCGCGATCTTCCCGCACCTGATCGCCGGCCCCGTGCTGCGCTTCAAGGACCTGGCCGACCAGTTCAACCACCGCACCCACACCCTCGACAAGTTCTCCGAAGGCTGCACGCGGTTCATGCAGGGCTTCATCAAGAAGGTGTTCATCGCCGACACCCTGGCGGTGGTCGCCGACCATTGCTTCGCCCTGCAGAACCCGACCACCGGTGACGCCTGGCTCGGCGCCCTGGCCTATACGGCGCAGCTGTACTTCGACTTCTCCGGCTACAGCGACATGGCCATCGGCCTGGGCCTGATGATGGGTTTCCGCTTCATGGAAAACTTCAAGCAGCCCTACATCAGCCAGTCGATCACCGAGTTCTGGCGGCGCTGGCACATCAGCCTGTCGACCTGGCTGCGCGACTACCTGTACATCACCCTCGGCGGCAACCGCGGCGGCACCTTTGCCACCTACCGCAACCTGTTCCTGACCATGCTGCTCGGCGGTCTGTGGCACGGCGCCAACTTCACTTACATCATCTGGGGTGCCTGGCACGGCATGTGGCTGGCCATCGAACGTGCGCTGGGCCTGGACACCAACCCGCAACGCTTCAACCCGGTGAAGTGGGCCTTCACCTTCCTGCTGGTGGTGATCGGCTGGGTGATCTTCCGCGCCGAAAACCTCGACGTGGCCGGTCGCATGTACGGCGCCATGTTCAGCTTCGGTGACTGGCAGCTGTCCGAGCTCAACCGCGCCAACCTCACCGGCCTGCAAGTGGCAACCCTGCTGGTGGCCTACGCGACCCTGGCGTTCTTCGGTCTGCGCGACTTCTACCGCAATGCCAAGCCCGAACCCAAGGCCAGCCCGGTGGCCGTGCATGGCGACGGCAGCCTGAGCCTGGACTGGGGCCTTTACGCCACTCGCACGCTGGTGCTGCTGCTGTTTGTCGCCTCGATCCTCAAGCTCTCGGCGCAAAGCTACTCGCCGTTTCTCTACTTCCAGTTCTGAGTGAGCCGACCATGACCCGATCATTACGCAAACTCTATTCCGTGCTGTTCCTCGCCCTGCTTCTGGGCCTGGGTATCTGGTCGCTGGGGGGCTTGGGCAGCTTCCAGCGCACCGCGCAGATGAGCGTGCTCGACGGCAAGCTGGCCAAGGCCGCCGAGACCCATTACGACGAACAGTTCCCGCTCAAGCGCATCGGCACCAACCTGTGGGCGGCGCTGGACTTCAAACTGTTCAACGAAGGCCGCCCGGGCGTGGTGCTCGGCCGTGAGCACTGGCTGTTCAGCGACGAGGAATTCAAGCCGGTTGCCAACAGTGACCAGTTCGAACAGGAAAACCTGGCGCTGATTCGCGGCGTACGCGACACCCTGCAACAGCGCGGCGTGCAACTGGTGCTGGCGATCGTGCCGGCCAAGGCGCGGTTGTACAGCGAGTACCTCGGTGAGCAGACCCCGTCCAGCCTGCACGGCGACCTGTACAACGAGTTCCATGCCCAGGCCCGTCAGGCCGGCGTGTTTGCCCCGGATCTGCTGGCCCCGCTGCAGAGCGCCAAGGCCCGTGGTCAGGTGTTCCTGCGTACCGACACGCACTGGACGCCGCTGGGCGCCGAGGTGGTCGCCCAGCACCTGGCCGAAGCTGTCAGCCGCCAGAACCTGCTCAATGGGGCGCCGCAGCAGTTCATCACCGAACAGCGCCAGAGCGCGCCATACAAGGGCGACCTGACCAACTTCCTGCCGCTCGACCCGCTGTTCAGCAACCTGCTGCCACCGCCGGACACCCTGCAGCAACGCAGCACCCGTCCGGCCGCGACTGAAGGTGACAGTGGCGATGCCTTGTTCGCCGACAACGAAATCCCGGTGGCGCTGATCGGCACCAGCTACAGCGCCAACCCTAACTGGAACTTCCTTGGCGCCCTGCAGCAGGCCCTGCGCAGTGACGTGGTCAATTACGCCGAAGACGGCCATGGCCCATTGCTGCCGATGCTCAAGTACCTGCAGAGCGACGCCTTCAAGGACAGCGCCCCGCAAGTGCTGATCTGGGAGTTTCCGGAACGCTATCTGCCAATGAAAAACGACCTCAGCGACTTCGATCCACAGTGGATCGCCCAGCTGAAGAAAACCCGTAACGCCAATCAAGACCTGGCCCTGTCGTCCAATCGGACGGAACACTGAGAGGTAACGCACATGACCACCAAGCACCGTATTGCCAAAGCCTTTGCCCTGACCGCCGGTATGAGCCTGCTTTCGCTGCAGGCCTGGGCCGGCGCCGATGCCGCCTTGTACGGCCCGAGTGCGCCGAAAGGCTCGACCTTCGTGCGCATCTACAACGCCGGCAACCAGGCGGTCAGCGCCAGCGTCGGCAACACCCAGATCAACGACGTGGCGGCCCAGGCCAGCAGCGATTTCAGTTTCATGCCGCAGGGCGACTACAGCGCCAAGCTCGGTAGCCACAACCTGCCGGTCAAGCTCGCCTCCGACCATTACTACACCCTGGTCAACAACGCCTCGGGCGCACCGCAACTGGTCGAGGAGCCGCCGTTCAAGAACAAGCAGAAATCCCTGGTGCGGGTACAGAACCTCAGCGACCAGGCCCTGACCCTGAAAACCGCCGACGGCAAGACCGAAGTGGTCAAGCCGGTGGCCGCCAAGGCCCGTGGCGAGCGAGAGATCAACCCGGTCAAGGTCAGCCTGGCCCTGTATGAAGGCGACAAGAAAGTCAGCGATCTGAAGCCGGTGGCTCTGGAGCGCGGCGAAGCAGCGGTGCTCTACGTCACCGGATCCGGCAGCAACCTGTCGCCGGTCTGGGTCAAGCGCCCGGTATCGACCCGTTAATCAACTGCCCCTTTTCAATCTTCGGAGAACACTCATGATTCCAGTCATCCTGTCCGGTGGTAGCGGTTCGCGTCTGTGGCCGCTGTCGCGCAAACAATTCCCCAAGCAGTTCCTGGCCCTGACCGGTGAACACACCTTGTTCCAGCAAACCTTGTCGCGCCTGGTGTTCGAAGGCATGGACACGCCGATGGTGGTCTGCAACAAGGACCACAAATTCATCGTCAACGAACAACTGAGCAACCTCAAACTGCAAACCCAGGCCATCCTTCTCGAACCCTTCGGCCGCAACACCGCACCGGCTGTGGCGCTGGCGGCAATGAAGCTGGTCAATGAAGGGCGTGACGAGCTGATGCTGGTGCTGCCGGCCGACCACGTGATCGACGACCAGAAAGCCCTGCAACGCGCCTTGGCGCTGGCCACGGTAGCGGCCGAGCGTGGCGAGATGGTGCTGTTCGGTGTGCCGGCGACCAAAGCGGAAACCGGCTATGGCTATATCAAGTCGAGCCAGGACGCGCTGCTGCCCGAAGGCGTCAGCCGGGTCGCCCAGTTCGTCGAAAAGCCGGATGAAAAACGTGCCAAGGAGTTCGTCCAGGCCGGTGGCTATTTCTGGAACAGCGGCATGTTCCTGTTCCGTGCCAGCCGCTTCCTCGAAGAGCTGAAAAAACATGACCCGGACATCTACGATACCTGCCTGCTGACCCTGGAACGTAGCCAGGAAGACGGCGACGAGTTGAGTATCGATGACGCCACCTTTGCCTGCTGCCCGGACAACTCCATCGACTACGCAGTGATGGAAAAGACCCAACGCGCCTGCGTGGTGCCGCTCAGTGCTGGCTGGAGCGATGTCGGCTGCTGGTCGTCGCTGTGGGACGTGCATGAGAAAGACAGCAACGGCAACGTCACCAAGGGCGACGTCGTCGTCCAGGACAGCCGCAACTGCATGATCCACGGCAACGGCAAGCTGGTGTCGGTGATCGGCCTGGAGAACATCGTCGTGGTCGAGACCAAGGACGCCATGATGATTGCCCACAAGGACAAGGTCCAGGGCGTCAAACAGCTGGTCAACACCCTCAACGAGCAGGGCCGCAGCGAAACCCAGAACCATTGCGAAGTGTACCGGCCGTGGGGCTCCTACGACTCGGTGGACATGGGTGGGCGTTTCCAGGTCAAGCACATCACCGTCAAGCCGGGCGCCTGCCTGTCGCTGCAGATGCACCACCACCGTGCCGAACACTGGATCGTGGTGTCGGGCACAGCCGAAGTGACCTGCGACGAGAACGTGTTCCTGCTCACCGAGAACCAGTCCACCTACATCCCGATCGCCTCGGTGCACCGCCTGCGCAACCCGGGCAAGATCCCGCTGGAGATCATCGAGGTGCAGTCGGGCAGCTACCTGGGTGAAGACGATATCGAGCGCTTCGAAGATATCTACGGACGCTCGACGCCGCTTGAGCGCGGGATTTCGATCAAGACTATCGCGCAGTAAGATTTCGCTCCTGCAGGCACCGCACTAGCCTGTAGGAGCGGATTCATCCGCGATGGGGCGCGTAGCGGCCCCAAAAGATGGGACTGCTTCGCAGTCCATCGCGGATGAATCCGCTCCTACAGGCATCCCTCCAGATGTTTTTACGGTTACGATGAAAGCACACCCGCACACAAGGTTTGCTCCATGATCATCGGCGCCCTGCTCGTCCTCACCTGGCTGGTCCTGCTGTTGCGCTATCCGGCCAAGGCCCTGCCCATTTCCCTGGCGGCAGTATTCGGTCTGGGGATGGTGGCGCTGTGGGTGGTCTGGCAGGACAACCGTGAAACCCGGCAACTGGCCCGCCTCGACCTGCGCCTGACCTACTCCCCCGAACAGTGCCCAGCCGATCGCCCGCTGCGCGTGTACATGAAAAATGGCAACGACGTGCCCCTGCAAACATTGCGCTGGCGCGTAGCCGCCTACGCACCAGGCGACAGCGTCAACCTCACTGAAAACACCTACAGCGCACCGCGTTATCGTGGCCCAGGCGAACTGCAGCCGGGAACCGAGTGGAGTGACTGCCTGCCCCTGCCGCCGCTGCGCTCCGGTTATCGCCCGACATCCCTGGAGTTCAGGGCCGAACAACTGCGCGGCAGTTTTGCCAACTAACGAAGGATCGTCCATGCCCATCGTACTCATCACCGGTTGTTCCAGCGGCATCGGCCGCGCGCTTGCCGACTGCTTCAAAAATGCTGGCTATGAGGTCTGGGCCACTGCGCGTAAAGCCGAAGATGTGGCGACCCTGCAGACCGCCGGCTTCACCGGGCGCCAGCTAGACGTCAACGATGCCCAGGCGTTGCAAACCTTGAGCGAGGAAATCGAGTCGGCCCATGGTGGCCTCGATATCCTCATCAACAATGCCGGCTACGGCGCCATGGGCCCGCTGCTCGATGGCGGTGTCGAGGCCATGCAGCGCCAGTTCGAAACCAACGTGTTCGCCCTGGTCGGTGTCACCCGGGCGCTGTTCCCGGCGTTGCGTCGAAACAAAGGCCTGGTGGTAAACATCGGCAGCGTCTCCGGCGTGCTGGTGACGCCCTTTGCCGGTGCTTACTGCGCCTCCAAAGCTGCCGTGCATGCCCTGAGCGATGCCCTGCGTCTGGAACTGGCACCGATGGGTATCCGGGTCATGGAGGTTCAACCGGGGGCGATTGCCACGCAGTTTGCCGATAACGCCCAGACCCAGGCTGAACAGGTGCTGGCTGCCGATTCGCCGTGGTGGCCATTGCGCGAACAGATTCACGCCCGCGCCCGCGCTTCCCAGGACCACCCGACTTCCGCCAGCGACTTCGCCCAAGGCCTGCTGGCTGCCGTGCAAAAGCAGCCTGTGCCGTCCTTGGTGCGCCTGGGCAATGGCAGCCGTGCGCTGCCGCTGCTGGCGCGCTGGTTGCCGCGCACACTGCTGGATACGGTGCTGAAGAAGCGCTTCGGCCTTAGCCGCCCGCTGTAACTGCGACACTCATGGCCGGGTCGAAAGCCTGCCAGCCTCCCCCCAGCGCCTTGTACAAACCAACCAGGGCCTGGGACACCGCCGCCGAACTCTCGACCCACTGCTCCTGGCTGGCCAGCAAGGCGCCCTGCACGCTGAGCACATTGAGGAAGTCCACCGCGCCTTCCACGTATTGTTGCTGCGCGGTCTGCAAGGCAATGCGGTTCTGGCGCACCGCTTCGGCCAACAGGTCGCGACGCAACTGGCTGGCGTTGTACAAGCGCAACACGTCATCGATTTCATGCCAGGCGCGCAGCACTACCTGCTGGTAGTGCAAGGCGGCTTCCTGCTGCTGGGCTTCGCGTAACTCAAGTACGCCACGCAAGCGGCCGCCTTCGAAGATCGGCAGACTCAACTGTGGCCCGATGCCGAAACGCCGCGAATCCCAACCGCCAAAATCGGACAGCTGCATCGATTGAAAGCCGACATTGCCCGACAGGCGAATGCTCGGATAGAAATCCGCCTTGGCTACGCCGATGCTGGCCGTAGCAGCATGCAGTTGCGCTTCGGCCTGGAGAATGTCCGGGCGGCGCTCAGCCAGCTCCGAGGGTATGCCAATGGCAAAGCGTTGCTGTGGCGCCGGCATCGCACCGGGTGCCAGCAGTTCAGCCTGCAAGCTGCGCGGTGGTTCGGCGAGCAGCAGGCTCAGGGCGTTGATCAACTGCGCCTGACGCTCCTCCAGGGTTGGCAGACGCGCCTCGATCGAGGCTACCTGAGCGCTGGCCTGGGCGACATCCAGGGCGGTGGCGACACCGTCACGCAAGCGCATCTGTGACAAACGCAAGCTGTGGCGCGAGACCTCCAGGTTTTCCCGGGTCACAGCCAGGGTGCTCTGCACTGCGCGCAACTGGATGTAATTGCCGGCGGTCTCGGCCAGCAATGACAGCAGCACGCCGCGCCGATCGTTCTCGGCGACTTCGACCACGGCATCGGCCGCTTCGACCTGACGCCGCACGCGGCCCCACAAATCCAGCTCCCAACTGGCCGTCAGATCACCCTGCCAGAGGTTGAAGGCCGACTTGCCGCCCTTGCCAGACGGGTCATTCAAGCCCTCTGCGCTGTTTCGGGCGCGGCTGTAGCCAGCGTCGAGATCGACCGCAGGCGTTTGTTCGGAAGCGATGCTGGTGCGCAACGCACGGCTTTGCAGCAGACGCGCGCTGGCAATCTGCAGGTCGAGGTTACGCTGACTGGCACGCTCGATCAGGGCACTGAGCCTGGCGTCATCAAAACGCTCCCACCAGCGTTGCTCCAGCGGCTCGGCCTGGGCCTGACTCGGCGCCGGCGTTTCTTGCAGCGGTGCCCAGGCGGCCGGTGCCTGGCTGG
The DNA here is from genome assembly GCF_049310525.1 of Pseudomonas sp. GZD-222. NCBI lineage: Bacteria > Pseudomonadati > Pseudomonadota > Gammaproteobacteria > Pseudomonadales > Pseudomonadaceae > Pseudomonas > Pseudomonas sp. GZD-222. The sequence continues at coordinate 32,154 of NZ_JBMOWO010000028.1, read as the reverse complement.
CAGGCTTGTGGAAGTCCGGGCCCAGGGTGCAGCCGGCCAGCAGGCCGAGCAGCAAGGGGCATAAGGCAAACGCAGGTTTCATCGGACGCTGACCTCTTTACCGGAGGTGATTCTGGCGCCGGTATCGATCTTCGCTACCACCGACATGCCAACCCGCAGACGCTGCAGCAAGGGCTGATCGGCATCGAAAACGATTTTCACCGGAATGCGCTGCACCACCTTGGTGAAGTTGCCGGTGGCGTTGTCCGGCTTGACCGCAGCGAAGGTCACCCCGGTCGCCGGGGCAATGCTTTCGACCCGACCGTGCAGATACTCATCGGCGAAGGTATCGACACGGATCTGCACCGGTTGCCCGGGCTGCACATGGGTCAGCTGGGTTTCCTGAAAGTTGCCGACCACATAGGCGTGCTCCAGCGGCACCACCGACAGCAGCCGGGCGCCGGGATTGACGTAAGCGCCAATGCGCACCGCGCGCTCGCCAACCATACCGTCGATAGGCGCAACGATACGGGTATAGGACAGATCCAGCTGAGCCCGCTCAAGGCTCGCCTGGGCATGCTTGAGGCCACCCTCGGCGCTGTCGACTTGCGCGCTGAGGATATCCACCTGCTTGCGCGCTGCGGCCAGCGCTGCCTGCGAATTGGCCAGCCGGGCACTGGCCTGGTCGACCCGGCTACGCGCCTGCTGGGCGTTCTGAACAGTACCGGCGCCTTGCTCGGCCAGACGGCTGTGGCGGGTCAGTTCATGGTTGGCGAACGCCAGCTCGGCCTGGTCGGCATTCACCGCTGCTTGCGCCTGGGCGATCAGCGACGCCTGGCGTTCGAGGGTCGCCCGCGCATTGTGCTGCTGCGCGGTGGACACCAGCAGTTGCGCCTGTGCCGCCGCCAGGGCCGCCTGATAATCACGGTCGTCGATCAGCGCCAGCACCTGGCCGGCCTTGACCTGCTGGTTATCCTCGACCAGCACTTGGGTAATAAAGCCTGCCACCTTCGGCGCGACCACGGTGTAATCGGCTGAAACATAGGCATCGTTGGTGCTCTGCTCGGTGTCGCTGCCCAGCAGCATTGGGCCGAAGACACCGGCCAGGCCGGCAACCACCAGCGCGGCAACGATCAAGGCGGTTTTTCGATGGGTCGTTATTGTCGTCATGTCGTTCTCTCAGAACAGGAACCTAGGCCACCGCGCGCGGTGGATAGATTCGTGTAGGCACAAAAGGAATCAGCAGAATCAGTGCTGCAGCGAGCACCGCCATGCACAGGTAAAGGTCAGCCGAGGCCAGCACCAGCGCCTGCTCGTGAATGCGCTTGGCCAGGCCCGGCGCGAGGCTGTCGGTCAACGGCGCGTTGCCCAGGTTGTCGACCAGCGTATTGGAATGAAAATGCCGGCGCAGTGTGGTCAGCGCCTCCAGTACGCCGGTGGCGACCACCGAGGCCAGGCCCTTGACGGTGTTGAACCAGGCCGAAGCAAACGGGCCGTCCTGCGGAGTCATGCCGCCGGTGGCCAGCATCAGCAACGGCAACACCGCCATGGGTTGGCCGAAGATGTGCAACATCTGCAGCAGGTAGAAATTGTCGCGAATCCACACGCTGGTGAGCTGGCTACCAAGCACACAGGACAACGCCAGCATGCCCAGGCCAATGGCCAGGACCCAGCGGCAGTCGACTGCGCGGATATTGCACAGCGCCGCGGTCAACGGCAGCGCCAGTAGCTGCGGCAAGGCCACCAGCAGCAACAATGGCGCGGTCTGCGCGGGGCGATAGCCCTGGATCTGGGCGAGGTAACTGGAGGGGATGAGGATCGCTGCGGTCAGCACGATCAGGACACCAAACAAGGTCACCAGAGCATGGGTCAGGTTGCGGGTCTTGAGCATCTGCAGCTTGAAGAACGGCAAGGGCTCGGACCACTCGTTGCACAGGAACAGCACCAGCAACACCAGGCCACCGCCCAGTAGCCAGCAGATCAACGGCGAGTTGAACCAGCCCATGCGATCACCCAGGGTCAGGCCGATCACCAGCGCACAGATCGCCGGCAAACCGAGCACCAGGCCGCGCCAGTCAAACTGCTTGAAACGCTCCAGGCGCAGCGGATCCTGAGGTAAGCCCCAGGCCACACAGGCCATGGCCAGCAACGACGGCAGGATGATCTGCCAGAACGCCCACTGCCAACCGACATACTCGGTCCACAACCCCGCCAGCGGCGTGCCCAGGTTCGGCCCGAAGGTAGCGGTCAGGGCGTAACCGGCTAGACCATAGACCTTGATCCCCGGCGGCAGAAAGCGCAGCGCGACACTCATCAGCATCGGCGGCAGCGCGCCCGAGGCCAAGCCCTGCAGAGTGCGCAGCAGCATCAGGCTGGCGAGGTTCGGGGCATAGGGTTGTAACAGCCCGAGCAGGGCGAAGGCGCTGATCGCACAGAGGGTGAAGCGGCGCAGGGAAAAGGTTGCCGCCAGCCACGGTGAAAAGGCCATGGCCGAAACCGACGCCGCCGCATACACCGCAATCAGCCAGGCACCTTCATCGGCACCGATGAACATGCCACCACGAATGTCCGCCAGCGACGCCTTGGTGACCATCTCGTTGAGGCCGGCGCAGAGCACCGCCAGCAACACACCCAGCAACCCGACCACAATGCGCAGGCCAAATGCCACCGGCACAGGTGCGGCAGCAGAAGGCAGCGCAGTTAACGAACTCATTACAGACATCTCCGGGGTGAACAACTACCGGCAGAAGTCTATGAAGCGGCAATGATGACGGAAACTGACATATTGGCAGTTTACTAGTGCAGCAAACGCACGCCTGCTATCAAGGGTTCTCGCCGCAGCAGGCTTTCAGGGTCTGGCGCAGCCAGCGGTGCGCCGGATCGTTGTCAAAGCGCGGGTGCCAGGCCTGCATCACCGTCACCCGCTCCATCGGCAGCGGAATGCGGAACGAGCGCAGCGGCAGCCCCAGCTTGGTCACGCTGGTGAGGATATTGGCCGGCATCGGCAGCAGCAGATCGGAGTCCGGCAGAGAGAACATCGCCGAGTGAAAACTCGGGGTGATCAGCGCGACGTGCCGTTGCACCTTGTAATTGGCCAGCTCGATATCAATCGGCCCATTGGCGCGGCCACGACGCGACACGCTGATCTGCGGGTAGGCGGCAAAACGCTCGGGGGTGATCGGTGCCTCGAAGATCGGGTGGTCCTGACGGGCCAGGCCTACGTAGATAGTATTGAACAGGCTCTGCACCTTGATTTCCGGGCCCAGATCAACCGTCGAGCTGACGATCAGGTCGGTGCGTCCATCGCGCAGCACGGCATCGTCATCACCACCGCTCTCCGGCACGAAGCGCAGCACGGTACGCGGCGCCTGCTCGTGCATGGTACGCAGCAGTTGCGCGCCATACAGGGCAATGAACAGGTCATTGGTGCGAATGTTGAACGCCCGCTCCAGCGTACTCAGGTCGACTTCCTCACGGCTGCGGAACACCAGCCCGGCCTGTTCGACCAGCGCCCGCACCTGCTCATGCAGCGCCAGTGCCCGCGGTGTCGGCACCAGACCACGGCCGGCACGGACCAGAATCGGGTCGCCGATGGCTTCGCGGATACGCCCCAGGGTCCGGCTCATGGCCGCAGGGCTCAGGTTCATGCGCCGTGCGGCGCCGACCACACTGCCCTCATCGAGCAACGCATCGAGGGCGACCAACAGGTTCATATCCGGAATCTGCATTGCCAGGTATCCATAGGGTTAGAAAGACTGATGTTAACAGCTAGGCAGCGGCCACCGGGTTGCGCTGCACACAACTACACAGTGCATGCCAGGCCATTTATCCGCGCCCGGCCTTGGCCAACAATACTCGGCTTGATAGTCGCCCAGTGGAGGTGTGCATGCTCAGTCCCGTGTTGATCGCCATCGATGGCTCCAGCGCCTCCCAGGGCTTGCTGGAGCTTGCGCAACAGTACTGCCAGCCAGCCCGCCATCGTTTGCAGGTGCTGCTGGCGGTCGACAGTGCCTTCTCCCTGAGCGATGGCCCCGGTGCGATCAGCCTGTACGAACAACAGGAGTTTCCGGCGGCCACGGACGAGCAACGTCATGCTGTTGCCGCCGTGCAACAGGCGTTGCGACGCTTGCGGGAGCTGGGCTTCGAAAGTGAAGGCAAGCTGGCTCAGGACGAGCCGGTGGCGGCAATTGTCAATGCAGCCCGGCGGCTTGATTGTGCGTTGATCATCATCGGTCATCGCCACCTGAACCGCCTGGGGCGGTTGCTGGATCCGTCGATCAGCAACAAGGTTATCGATCAGGTGAGCTGCCCGGTGCTGGTGGATTCGCGCAGCACCTGAAAGCGCTTCGCGGGGCAAGCCCGCTCCTACCGGTTCACTCTGTGGGAGCGGGCTTGCCATCCGCAGCCCCACCTATCACCCCCTCCTCCCGTCTCCTCCCCTCCCCCCCCCCCCCGCGATGGCTTCACCACCACCGTACAAGTCGTCCCCGCCGCCAGCAAAAACCCTTCTGGCACTTCATCGATATGAATCCGCACCGGCACCCGCTGCGCCAGGCGCACCCAGTTGAAGGTCGGGTTGACGTCGGCAATCAGCTCGCGGCTTTCCGGGTTGTCGCGGTCGTAGATGCCGCGGGAAATACTCTCCACATGGCCCTTGAGCACTTCACCGCTCATCATCTGCAAGTCAGCCTGGTCGCCGACTTTGACATGGGGCAGCTTGGTTTCTTCGAAGAAGCCGTAAACCCAGAATGAATCCTTGTCGACCACTGCCATCTTCGGCTCACCGGTGCGCGCATAGTCACCACGGTGTACGTTGAGGTTGGTCACGTAGCCGTCGACGGTGGCGAGGATCTTCGTCCGTTTGAGATCCAGCTCCGCCGCCGCCAGTTGCGCCTGAGCGTGCTGGTAGTCGGCCAGCGCCGAGTTGGCGATGTTGCTGGCGTCGTCACGGTTCTCGCGGGAGATCACCAGGTTGTCCATGTCGGCCCGCCGATGGGCGTTGACCTTGCGCATTTCCCAGGTGGCCTTGCGTGAGGCGACCAGGGCCTGGGCCTGCTTGACCGCCACTTGGTAATGCTCAGGGTCGATCTGCAGCAGCAGGTCGCCCTTCTTCACCAACTGGTTGTCACGCACCGGCACATCGACCACGTAGCCCGGTACATCGGCGGCGACGTTGATGATGTCGGCGCGTACCCGCCCGTCCCGGGTCCAGGGCGTATTCATGTAGTGCACCCAGAGCTGGCGGCCGATCACCACGGCAGCAGCCAGCACGAGCAAGGTGGCGATCAGGCTGAAAAACTTTTTCATCAACAGGGTCTCAACGGTAGAGAGTCAGGGCCATGGAACCGAACAAGCAGATAAACAGACACAGGCGCAGCAACGCCGGGTGCCAGAAAAAGCGGTAGCCGTCGTAGCTGGCGATAAACCGGTCCAGCCCCCAGGCAAGCCCGGCGGCGAACAGGAACATCAGGGTCATGGTCGGCATGTAGACGCCATGGAAGGCGATTTCACGGGGCATGGGGCAGTCCTTGGGCCGGGGCCAGTGCGGCCAGCGGCGACTGGGGGTCAAGCAGCGAAGTACGGATGAAATGCAGGTAGCTCTGCACACGGCGCAGGGCCGAGGTGTCGAAGTGGCGGGCAAAGGGTTCGTCAGTGGCCTGCACCCGGCTGATGGCGTGATCGACGGCGACCAGGGCACGCTCGTGATTGCTCACGCTCGGTTGCAGGAACAGTCGCGCCAGGGCGCGCCCCATGACCCGGATCGCCTGGCGCCAGGGTTGCGACTCGGCATAGCACGGGTGCACCGGCAGGATCGCCTGCTCCTTGCGCAGCTCGATGATCGCGTGCCCCACCTCCAGCACCAGGAACATCCAGCGCAGCAGGTTGCTCTGTACCTGAGGTTTACCGGCGGCCAGACCATAGGCCTGGTGCAGCAGGTCGCGGGTGCGGCTTTCAAAGCCCGACCCCAGGCCTCGCAAGCGCCCGCTGATGGCGAACAGCACCTGGCTGCGCAAGTCCTGCTCCAGGCGGCTCCATAACCAGCGGCTGTTCGGCGGCAGGATGATTGCCCCGGCAGCGGCACACACCAGCATGCCGATAACCATGGCGATGTAGTCGTTGATGAAGTTGTAAGGGTTGTAGACCGTCAGATTGTCCGGCACCGAACCTGTGGCGAAGAAGATCAGCAGTCCCAGGCCGACACCGGCGTATGCCGGTCGCGAAGCGAGGAACGCACCGAGCACGAATACCGGTGCCAGCACCAGGCACAGCAAGGGGAAGCCATCGATCCAGGGGAACACGAAAAAGGTTTCGAAAAAACCGATGAAGGCCCCGATCAAGGTTCCGCAGGCCATCTGGAACGACATTCTTTTAGGGTTCGGCGAAGCCGCCGACAAGCCCACGGTGGCGGCGGCGATCAAGGTCATCATTGCCCCGCTGGGCCATGCCGTCATGATCCAGAAACTGCCCAGCACCAGGAGGATGAATGAGGCACGTAACCCTGCGGCCAACGACACCATCCAGTTGGTCTGCGCCACGTAGGGTTCGTCCCACTGCTCGCGGGCATGGTTGTGCGCGGCCAGCGACGCGTGGGTCAGGGCGTAGCTGTGCAGGTCATCGACAAAGCGGTACAACAGTTCGTAGGCGGTATGGAAGTCGAGCAGATCGGCATCGCTCGGCCCGGTCTCGACATACGCAGCGCGCATACTGCGCACCCGCTCGGGCAAGCCTTCCTTGTAGGCCGCCAGTTGCTCGGCCAGGCGCGCCGCATCGGCACTGGTCAACGCCCGGCCGGCATAGGCATCGAGCAGTTCGGTCAAAGCCTTGAGGCCGGGTTCGATCGCCGTGACGATCTGCAGCGGGCCGCGCAGACGCAAGCGTTCAAGCAGCTGGTGCAAGGCATTGAAGCGCGTGGTGATGGCCATGAACTCGCTGTTCATACGCCCCAGGCGACCGTTGCGACGGCGCATGTGCGGGTCCTCGAAAGCGGTGACATTACGCAGGCTTTCCAGGCCCACCGCTTCGGCGATAAAACGCACGTTGCTGCTTTCAAAACGATCACGCTGGCTATCGCCCCGCAGACCTTCGACAACGAAACCGGCGAACACCCCAAAGCGCTGGTACAGGGCGTTACGCATCGCCGCACCGGCCGACTGCGGCAGGATCGCGGCGCTGACCAGAGTCGACACGAGAATCCCCAGGGAGATTTCCAGCACCCGCCAGACCGCCGCCATGAACGCGCCGTCGGGGTGTTGCAAGGCCGGCAGGCCGACCATCGCCGCGGTGTATCCGGCCAGCACGAAACCGTAGGCCTGAAAGGTCCGATAGCGCATGGCGCCGGCCGAGCACAGGCCGACCCAGATCGCCAGGCTGGGCAAGAACAGTTCGGTGTTCTGCGGAAACAGGGCGATCAAGGTGACCATCATCGACGAGCCGGCCAAGGTGCCCAGCAAGCGCCAGAAGCTCTTGGCAAACACGTGCCCGCTCTGCGGCTGCATGACGATGAACACGGTGATCATCGCCGTGCGCGGCTGCGGCAACTCCAGGCGCATGGCCAGCCACAGGGTCAGGAACGCGGCACTGAGGACCTTGAAGATATAGACCCAGGTCACTCCGTCGGTGCGTGCCCACTCGAAGAAACCACGGCGCCACTCAAGGCTTGCCAGCCAGCGAAACGGCAGGGTCAGTGCGGTCATTCGGCGTGGTCCGGCTTGTCGAAGATGGCCAGGGTCGCCGGGGTTTTCGGCGCCTGTTGCAGGTCTTCATCCGGTACGTCGTTGCCGGCACCCAGGCCACCACCCAGGGCGGTCACCAGCTCGGCATGCGCGGTCAGACGCGCCGCCTGGACCTGCTGCTGAACCTGTTGCTGGCGAAACAGCAAGGTCTGGGCGTTGAGCACATTGAGGTAATCGGTCAGGCCGCGCTGGAAGGCGATCATGGCGATGTCGTAGGTCTTCTGCGCCGACGCCACCGACTCGGCGGCAAAGTGCTGCTGCTCGTTCATCGACTCACGGCGAATCAACTGGTCGGAAATGCCCTTGAGCGCCTCGACCACGGTCTGGTTGTAACGCGCCACGGCGATGTCATAACCGGCCGAAGCGACACCCAGCTGCGAGCGCAGGCGGCCACTGTCGAACACCGGCAGGCTGATGGCAGGGCCGACGTTGTAGTTGAACTTGCGCCCGGTCAGGAACTCCAGCGGACCGCCGCCGGTAGCCATGAAGCCGAGGCCGCCGACCAGATCGACGTTGGGGAAAAAGCCGGCATGGGCGACGTCGATGCCGCGTGCCTGCGCCGCGACCTGCCAGCGGCTGGCGACCACGTCCGGACGCTGGCCAACCAGTTCGGCAGGCAATGCCGAGGGCAGTTTCAACGCCGCACCAAGGGCCAGTTGCGGACGCTGCAATTGCGCGCCCTGCCCCGGACCTTTACCGGCCAACGCGGCCAGCTGGTTACGCGCCAGGGCGATTTCTTCGTTCAGCGCATCGAGCTGGCGATGGGTCTCCGGCAGCGGCGTCTGTGCCTGGCTGACTTCGAAATGGGTGCCGATACCACCGGCCAGGCGGCGTTCGGCCAGGGCCAGGATCTGCTCCTGCTGTTCGAGTTCAGCCTTGACGATATCGCGCTGGGCAAAGTGCAGGGACAGCTGGATGTACACCTTGACGATGTTGTTCTGCAGTTCCAGCTGGGCCTGGCGCAACTGCGCCGCGCTCATATGGGCCATGTCCACGGCCTGCTCGCTGGCATTGCGCTCGCGGCCCCAGAGGTCCAGGGCATAACTGAAGCCGAGGGCAGCGTTGTTGTCCCAGGTGTTGGCCCCGGACAACGCCCCCGGGCCGTAGAACTGGTCTTCCGGCCAGTTGTGGCGCTTGAGCGTCGACTCGCCGTTTACCTGCAGTTTCTCGGCCGACTCGATCACCCCGGCCATGGCTTTTGCCTCACGCACCCGTGCGGCGGCCATGGCCATGCTCGGGCTGTCGTTGACCGCCAGGGCGATCCAGCGGTCCAGTTGTGGATCGCCATAGGCGCGCCACCACTGCTGGTCAGGCCAGTGGGCATCACGGGCGGCCGCGCGGATCGCCTCGTCGGTGGTCAGGGTATTGGCTTGCAGCGTCTTGCTTTGCGGGGCAATGCCCCAGGTTCCGATACAGCCGCTCAAGGTCAAGCTAAGGGCACAGACACTGAGCGCATTCAGCGCTCTGATGATGCGACGCGGCACAGCTGCGAATTCCCGACATAGAAGGTGGATGACGCTAGGAGACGCAATTCTAGGGGGCCGCTGCACTGGCGATAAGCGTGTATTACTGCGAATCTTTGTTACGAAAACAGCGATAATCCGGCTTTAGTCTGAAGACCGCCTCGGTTACTTCATGTCACAATTTGTCGTCTACTTTGAGAGCGACCCATGGACACCCTGCAAAACATGCGTGCTTTTAGTTGCGTAGCCCAGGTCGGCAGCTTTACTGCCGCGGCTGTGCAACTGGATACGACCACCGCCAACGTCTCGCGGGCGGTCTCCAATCTTGAAGCCCATCTGCAAACCCGCCTGCTCAACCGCACCACCCGGCGCATCGCCCTGACAGAAGCCGGCAAGCGTTACCTGATGCGCTGCGAACAGATCCTCACCTATGTCGAGGAAGCCGAAGCTGAAGCCAGCGATGCCCATGCGCGCCCGGCCGGGCAATTGAAAGTGCATTCGATGACTGGCGTCGGCCAGCATTTCGTCATCGATGCCATTGCCCGCTATCGCGAAACCCATCCGGACGTGACCTTCGACCTGACCATGGCCAACCGCGTGCCGGACCTGCTCGACGAGGGCTACGATGTGTCCATCGTGCTGGCCAGCGAGCTGCCCGACTCGGGCTTCGTCTCCCAGCGCCTGGGCATTACCTACAGCATCGTCTGCGCCTCGCCCGACTATGTGAAACGCAACGGTGTCGCGCACAAACCCAGCGACCTGCTCAATCACGCCTGCCTGCGCATGGTCAGCCCGGTGATCCCGCTGGAGAAGTGGCTGTTCGACGGCCCGGAAGGCCAGGAAGTGGTCAACATTACCCAGGCACCGTTCCAGGTGAACTCGGCCGATGCGATGAAGACCGCGATCCGCAGTGGCATGGGCGTGGGTGTACTGCCGATCTATTCGGCCATCGACGGTCTGCGCGACGGCTCGCTGGTGCGGGTGATGCCGGAGTACCGCTTGCAGGAGCTGAACCTCTACGCGATCTACCCCTCGCGCCAGTACCTGGATGCCAAGATCAAGACCTGGGTCGAGTACCTGCGCAACTCGCTGCCGGAAATCCTCGCTGCCCACGAGGCAGACCTGAAGACCCACGAGCTGCTCATCGCCAACTGAACCATCGCGGGGGGGGGGGGGGGGGGGGGGGGGGGGGGGGGGGGGGGGGGGGAAGGGGAAAGAAAAAACAAACAAACCAAGGAGAGGGAGCCCATGCACACGCAGCTGCCGACCTGACCTCCCCTCCCGCTCCTCCGCCCCCCCCCCCCCCCCGCGAAAGGGCCACACAACCATCACCGACTTGCAGAGAAGTAGCCGATGAAAAAGACCGTCCTTGCCTTCAGCCGCATCACCCCGGCGATGGTCGAACGCCTGCAGCAAGACTTCAACGTAATCGTGCCGAACCCCAAGCTCGGCGATATCAGTGCCCAGTTCAACGAGGCCCTGCCCGACGCTCACGGCTTGATCGGCGTGGGCCGCAAGCTTGGCGAAGCGCAACTGGCCAACGCCAGCAAGCTGGAAGTGGTGTCGAGTGTGTCGGTGGGCTACGACAACTACGACCTGAACTACTTCAACGAGCGCGGCATTGCCCTGACCAACACCCCCGACGTGCTGACCGAAAGCACTGCCGACCTGGGTTTCGCCTTGCTCATGGGCTGTGCCCGGCGTGTCGCCGAGCTCGATGCCTGGACCAAGGCCGGGCAATGGCAGGCCACCGTCGGCCCGGCGCAGTTCGGTAGCGATGTACACGGCAAAACCCTGGGGATCGTCGGCCTGGGCAACATCGGTGCGGCGATTGCCCGCCGTGGACGCTTTGGCTTCAACATGCCGATCATCTACAGCGGCAACTCGCGCAAGACTGCGCTGGAACAAGAGCTCGGCGCCCAGTTCCGCAGCCTTGACGAGTTGCTGGCCGAAGCCGATTTCGTTTGCCTGGTAGTGCCGCTTGGCGCCCAGACCAAACACCTGATCAGCAGCCGTGAACTGCAGTTGATGAAGCCCAGCGCCTTCCTGATCAACGTATCGCGTGGGCCGGTGGTGGATGAGGCCGCGCTGGTGGAAGCACTGCGCACCAACACCATTCGCGGTGCCGGGCTGGACGTGTACGAGAAGGAGCCGCTGGCTGAATCACCGCTGTTCCAGCTGCCCAACGCCCTGACCCTGCCGCATGTCGGTTCGGCCACCGCCGAAACCCGTGAAGCCATGGCTAACCGGGCGATTGATAACCTGCGCAGTGCCCTGCTCGGTGAGCGTCCGGGGGATCTGGTCAATCCGCAGGTGTGGAAGTAAAAGCTATCGCGGGGCAAGCCCGCTCCCACCGGCATATGGTGCAAGCCCGCTCCCACCGGCATATCACAGCCTCGGTGGGAGCGGGCTTGCCCCGCGAAAAGGCCTACCTCAAAGCAACAGCAGCAACGGCAACCTTGGCCTTGAGCTTCCTGAACACCAGCACATTCCCCAGCATCACCAGCACCAGGCCAAACAGCGCAGGTGCCGTCCACTGATAGCCCTCGTAGAACGCCGACACATTCAACGCCACCAGCGGGAACAGCACCGTGCAATACGCCGCGCGTTCCGGCCCCATGCGTCCGACCAGGGTCAGGTAGGCAGTAAAGCCAATCACCGAGCCCGGAATCACCAGGTACAGCAGCGAGCCGATGTAGCGCGTATTCCATTCCATATCGAACGGAATGCCGCTGAACAGGCAATACAGCGCAAGCATCCCGGCCCCGTAGAGCATGCCCCAGGCGTTGGTGGTCATGGGCCGCAAGCCGGCCTTTTGTTGCAGGCTGGAGAGCATATTGCCCGCGGAGAAGCACAAGGTGCCCAGCAAGGCCAGGGCCAGGCCGATCAGGGTTTCGCGACTGGCGGCATGCCCTGACAGCTCGGGCCAGAACAGCAGACCCAAGCCACACAAGCCAAGTGCGCCGCCAGCGAGCACATTGGCGGCGATCTTCTGGCCGAAGAACACCCGGGCATTGAGTGCGTTCCACAAGGTTGCAGTGGAGAACACCACGGCGATCAGGCCGCTGGGAATCCATTGGCTGGCCGTGAGGAAACACATGAAGTTGACGCAGAACAGGCAGAACCCCTGGGCCAGGCAGATGCCATGACCACGCCGGTTCATCGGCTGCAGGCGACGGCTGAGCAACAGGATGGCGAACAGGATCAGTCCGGCCAGGGCAAAGCGATAGACAATCGATACGGGAATGGCGACCACACCCAGCTGTAGTTTCAGGGCAATCCAGGTAGTGCCCCAAATCAACACGGTCAGCAGGTACAACGACAGGTTCATGGCAGAGCTCCTCACATTCAGGCTGCCAGTCTCCGGCTGAAGGTGGCGAGCGCGCTTGCAGATTCTTGCGCTTTTGCTTCGCCCGCTGCTGCCAGGCGTTGTGCGCCGGAGTAGGATGACCGCCAGAGGTAATGCACATGACCGCGTTGGACCAGCTGCAAGTTTTCAAAGCCATGCACGACTCGCCCCATGCCCGCCTGGAACACAGCGCGCACCTGGGTGACGGCCTGGCAGCAGCCCTGTGGAACAACCGTCACGACGCTCGCGACTACGAAGCACCCACCCACCACACCCTGTCCTGCTACATCGCCGACGGCACCGGCACCTTCCGCCGTGATCAGCCCAGCGTCAAAGGCTCGCCCGACAAGTTGTGCATCATGCCCGCAGGCTCGGCGTCGCATTGGGTGGTCAATGGTTCGATCCGTCTGGCGCATCTGTATATCAGCCAGGAGCAATTCGCCCTCGGCTGCGTCAGCCTGCTCGACCGCGAACCGCGTGAGCTGCAATTGCAGGAAGCAACCTTCCTCGACGACCCCGAGCAAGCATGGCGCTTTCGTCAATTGATCGCAATGGACTGGGACGAACCGGGGGAACGCTTGCTGACCAGCACGCTGGCGCATGAAATTCTCGACCACGCCGTCCTCAGCCAGGTCGGCCTGCGTCAGGGCTTGCGCCTCAAAGGTGGCCTGGCTGCGCATCAGCGCCGACAGTTGAGCGACTACATTGAAGGGCATCTGGATCAGGCCATAAGCCTGGGTGAACTGGCAGCGCTGTGCAATTTGTCCGAGTACCATTTCGCGCGGATGTTCCGCGAAAGCTTCGGCCTGCCACCGCACCAATACCTGCTGGCCCGGCGCCTGGCCACGGCGCGCAAGCTGCTGCGCTTTGGCGAACTGCCTTTGGGCGAAGTCGCCTTGCAGTGCGGTTTTGCCAGCGCCAGCCATTTCAGCAACCGCTTTCGCCAGGCCCTGGGGGCAACGCCCGGTGCCTACCGGGCGGCCTTCAGGCGCTAGTTCAGCCCGGCAGTATCGCCAGCACCGGCCCCAGCACCAGGCTAAGCCCCAGCAAACCCAGCAACAGGCGCGGTTTGTAAGGCAGCAAGAAGACCCAAAGGGTCACGCCTGCCATCAACACCGCAATCCATTCGACCAGGCCCATGGCCCAGCCGCTTTTGTCCACCGCCAGGTACAGCGCCACCAGCAACAGCAACCAGCCACCGACACGCAGGGCTCGCAGACGTGCGGCGCTGGGGGCAGCGCCGAGCAAGTCCTTGTAGTGTTTTTCCATGGCCAGGCACAGGCAGGCGAAGCCGGCAAAACCAAACAGGGCTACGGCCAACATCAGCTCACCTCACTTTCAATCAGCTTGGTGCTCGCCGCTTTCGCCGCCTTGGGCGCACGCTTGGCCACCACCACGGGTGGGCGCCACAGGGTGCGAGCGCCCCAGGCGAAGAACAGGCCACAACCGAGCGCCGTCAGGTCGAATCCGGCCATGGCCCAGTCACCGGCCGAAATCGAATGAACCAGGCCCTGGCCGGTGGTCAATTGATTGAGCAACGGCAAGCCGGCCCACAACAGCGCCGCCAGGCCCAGTTGTTCGGCCCAGGCGCGGCGCCCCGGCCGCAACATGGCGTGAATCAGTGACAGCACCCAGAGCAGGAAGAAACTGTTCACCTCCCACCCGGCACGCCCTTCCAGGCCCACCGGCAGCAAGCGGTTGGCCCAAAAGAACGCCGCCACCCCGAGCAGCAGGCCGCTCATGCTGGCGATGTTCAAAACCTCCACCAGGCGCAGCTCGAACGGTTGCGTACCGCTCTTGGCATGCTTGAGCTGACGCTTGCCCAGCCACAGCACCAGGCCGGTGCCGATCACTGCCGTGCCCGCCACGCCGAAGAAGAAGTACAACCAGCGCAGCCAGGGGCCGGCGAACATGCCCATGTGCAAGCCGTACATACCGCCGGCGATCACTATCGGAGTAGCTTCGGTCTTGCTGTCGTTTTGCAGCGTGCCGTTGACGCCATCGAACACCCAGCCACCGCCACGCTGATAGGCGATGCGATCACCGCCATGGCGCGAGAAGCGCACACGGGCATTCTGATCACCCGGGTTTTGCACTTCGATCCAGCCGTGACGACTGCCCGGCGCCTGTTCCTGGAACGCCTGGTACAGCGTCGGCAGCGGCAGCAACGGCGCCGCTACACCGGCCACTTTGACCTCTTCGGAGGCACCGAACAGATCATTGAAGTAAGCGCGGGTGTTGTCGCCATAGCTGGCAATGATGCTGGCCGGCATCACCAGTGACATGAAGATCACCAGGCTGCTGTAGCTGATCATCAGGTGGAACGGCAGCACCAGTACACCGATGGCATTGTGGCCATCCAGCCAGGAGCGCTGGCCCTTGCCCGGGCGGAAGGTGAAGAATTCCTTGAAGATTTTCTTGTGGGTAATAATGCCGGTCACCAGCCCCAGCAGCATGATGAAGGCGGCAAAGGTCGACAGCCAGCGGCCCCACGGATGAGGCATTTCCAGCTGGAAATGGAAGCGGTAGAAAAAGTCGCCCCCGCGGGTTTCGCGGGCCTGGACCTCTGCACCGGTGGCAGGGTCGAGATTCTTTTCGATGAAACCGCGACGCCCGGCGCCCTCTGCCCGCCAGCCGACACTCAACCCCGGCTCGCGTGCTTCAGGCAAGCGAATGAACCAGCTGCCAGCAGTGGGCGCATGTTCCTGCAGGTAATTCTGCGCCAACGTCAGACTGGCCACCGGGTCGTGCGGCCGGACCGGTACCTCGGGCTGGGCCCAGTGATTGATCTCTTCCTTGAAGTAGGACATGGTCCCGGTCAGGAAAATCGCAAACAACAGCCAGCCGAAGATCAGTCCGGTCCAGGTGTGCAGCCAGGCCATTGCCTGGCGAAAACCCTCTTTCATCAGTTGTTCATCCAGTAAGCCAGGCCATTGATCGCGCCCAGCACCAGGCTCGGCAACAGCACACCCAGCCAGGCGTGCCAGGCGCTGCGGCAGGCAAAGCACCAGAGAAAGGCCACCAGGTAAAACAGGAACGACAGCATCATGCCGCTGATCACTGCTTCGGCTTTAGGCATCGGTGCGAGCAAGGTGATGCACACACTGGCCATCGCCGCCAGAAGGTAACCACCGAACACGGCGGCCAGGCAGCGTGAAGTCACTGCCAGGCGATAGCTCACAGGCAACCCGGCGGCTTTGCTTTTCATGGCGTCCCATCCATTTGAAATGAAGAACCACTAATAATAATGATTTTTATTATCACAGGCAAAGCCACCGAGCTTGTCATCAGAACGACAGGTCGACACCGACGGTGTAACGACGGCCATCCAGCACGGTCTGGTAGTTCTCGTAGTCCACTTCCTTGTTGAACACGTTGTAGACACCGGCCAGCAGCTTCAGGTTCTTGGTGACCCGGTAGGTGCCGCCGAGGTCGACGAAGGTGTACGACGGCGTGCCATCGGACATGGTGGTGCGACCCAGGTAGTCAGAGGTCTTGCCGCGATAGTTCATGCGCGCCCAGGTACCCAGCTGATCGGTGGTCTGCCAGTCCAGGGTGGCGTTGACCATGTGCCGTGGCATCTGGTTCAGGGCCTTGCCTTTTTGCGGGCCGCTCTTCTGTTCGGAGTCGGTGAAGGTGTAGTTGCTGGCCAGCTTCAGGCCCTGGGTGATTTCCCAGTCCAGGGTCGCTTCGATACCACGCATCTGCGCTTCATCGACGTTCACCCGGTCACTGATGAACTTGTACGAGGTCCCGCCGATCTGGCACTGACCCGAGGCTCCGCCAGTGCTGTCGGTGCAGCGGCGGGTTTCGGTGATCTTGTCTTTGAAGTCGGTGTTGAACACGGTCAGACCGGTGGAGACCCCTTCCAAGCTGTCCCAGATCACGCCGATTTCCTGACTGACGCTCTTCTCCGGCTTGAGGTTGGAGTTACCGACGATGATCGCCGGGTCGCCACCGCCACCGGTGATCTGGCCCCAGTCATTCACGGCGGCACGGATGTCCGGTGAGCGGTAGCCGGTGGAGACACCGCCCTTGACGGTCCAGTGCTCGGTCGGGTGGTACACGCCGTACAAGCGTGGCGACCAATGCGTGCCGTAGTTTTCGTCTTCGTCCATGCGAATGCCACCGGTCAAGGCAAAGGACTCGGTCAGGCGCCATTCATCTTCGGCAAACAGTGCCCACGACCAGCGCGTCAGCTGGTTGACGTCGGAGGCCGCGGCCAACTGGTTACCTTCATCGGTCAGGTCTTCGTATTTGTACGAGCCGCCAACGGTGGTGATGTGCGAATCGTTGAAGAACGACACCTGCGAATTGAGCACGGTGTTTTCCAGCTCCATGCGCCGGCCCGGGTTCTCGATTTTCTCGCGCTGGATGTAGGTGTCAGTGGTGATGGTTTCCCAACGCCCGGAGTGGCTGATCGAGAAATTGGTGCGCTCATAGTCACTGAAGCTGTCGGCGGATCGCGCCGACTTGCCCTTGTGGGCGTATCGGTCCTGCTCGGACTTGCCCGCCTCGAAGGTGATGTCGTTGTGCTCATCAGGGGTGAACGACAGCTTGGCCGTACCGCTGTCGGTGCTCTGCTCGTTGAAGCCGTTGGTAAAGTCGTCTTCGTCACGATTCGACGTTTGCCCATAGAGCTGCAAGCCGACCAGGTTCTCGATCAACGGCCCGGAAACGAAAGCGCTGGTGCTGTTGTAGTCGCCCGAGTCGGAACGGTCCTGGAAGGTCGCTTCGCTGCGCACACCGCCATACCAGTTCGGCGTCACTTTACGGGTGATGATGTTGATCACCCCGCCCATGGCGTCGGAGCCATACAACGACGACATCGGGCCGCGAACCACTTCAATGCGCTCGATGGCCTCGAGCGGCGGCATCCAGCCTTGCTCGATACCGGCGCCGTCACTGTTCGGACGGGTTGCCCGCGAGTCCTGGCGCTTACCGTCGACCAGCATCAGCGTGTACTTGGACGCCATGCCACGGATGCTGATGTCGCTGGAGCTGGCCCCACCGGTGACCACTACGCCTGGTACGTCTTTCAGGGCATCGGTCACATCACGGTAGGATTTGTTCTCGATCTGCTCGCGGGTAATTACCGAAATCGACGCCGGGGCATCCTTGATTTGCTGGGAGAAGCCGGAAGCGGTGACCACCACGTTGTCCAGTTCCATTGGCTTTTGGCCTTCGGCATGGGCTTGGCTGTAGATCGAGCAGAGGGTAAGCGCGAGGCAGGATCGAGTGAAAAGCGGGGACACGTGGAGCTCTCCCTGAGAAATGTAAAGGTTCGGTAAACCCGTCAGGGAGTGAATGCTATTTATTCTCAAATGAGAGTAAAGCGTATTTACGTTATTTACATTTTCAACCCTACGCTTTTGCCGCCAGTCAGTGCCTGATTGCCGACAGTGCAGAGAAAACACTACAATGAGAACAATTCTTATTCTGTTGCGCATCCTGGCGCCGGAGTGTTCACGGTGCCCAGTGCCTCTTCTTCCTCGCTTGAAGGCCTCTACCACGCCCATCACAACTGGTTGACCGGTTGGCTGCGCCAGCGTCTAGGTTGCCCGGACAACGCCGCCGACCTGGCTCAGGACACCTTCATGCGCCTGCTGCAGGCGCGTGAAACACCGGTGCTCAACGAGCCTCGGGCGTTCCTCACCACCGTGGCCAAACGGGTGCTGTTCAATCACTACCGCCGCCAGGACCTGGAGCGCGCCTACTACCAGGCACTGGCACAGTTGCCGGAAGCACTCGCACCTTCGGAAGAACACCGGGCAATCATCTTCGAGACCCTGCTGGAGCTGGACCGTCTGCTTGATGGCCTGGCACCGCTGGTCAAGCGCGCCTTCCTGCTGGCCCAGGTCGATGGCCTGAGCTACGGCGAGATTGCCGAGCAACTGAACATCTCCCTGGCGACGGTCAAGCGCTACCTGAACAAGGCAGCCATGCGCTGTTACTTTGCCCTGTGAACAGCGCCCATCAAGAGTTCTCGCCGCAGGTCGCCGAACAGGCCGTGCACTGGCTGATCGAGCTGCAGGGCGGCGCACTCGATGCACGCCAGCAGCAGGCCATGCAGCAATGGCTGCAAGCCCATGAGGAACATCGGCGGGCCTGGGAGCATATCCAGCGGGTCAACCAGCGTCTGCGCGGTTTGTCTTCGCCGCTGGCCCATGCAGCCTTGCAGGCGCCGCGTTCGGCCAGTCGCCGCCGCGCCCTCAAGGCCCTGTTGATTCTGGGTGTGGGCGGCAGCCTCGGTTTGACCCTGCAACAGCACAACCCGCTGCCGACCCTGCTGGCCGATTACCGCAGCCCGGTGGGCGAGCGCCGTCGTCAGCAACTCGACGACGGCAGCCAGCTGCATCTCAACACCGGCAGCGCCGCTGACGTACGTTTCGATGCTCAACAACGGCGGGTGCGTCTGCTCGAAGGCGAGATCCAGCTGACGGTCGCCGACGACTCCCGGCCGCTGCATTTGCTCAGCGAGTTCGGCCTGCTGCAACTGAGCAGTGGTCGTTACAACGTCCGCCAGTTCGAGCATTACAGCCTGCTCAGTGTTCATCAGGGCAGTGCCAGCCTGGCCGGCAACAGCCTGGCTGCAGGTCGGCAGGCCCGCTTCAACGGCCCGCAGTGGTACGCCATGCAGTTAATCGACAGCAATGCCGGGGCCTGGGTCGATGGCATGCTGGTCGCCGCACACATGCGCCTCGGTGACTTCCTCGACGAGCTCGGGCGTTATCGACGCGGCCAGCTCAACTGTGCGCCCGAGGTCAGCGAACTGCTGATCTCCGGCAGTTATCCACTGGCCGACAGCGAACGCATTCTCGACCTGCTGGAGATTGCCTTGCCTGTGCGGGTTCGGCGCTTTACGCGCTACTGGGTCAGTGTCGAAGCACGGGCCTGAAAAAAATTCAAAACACCTGAGCCGTTTTTTCATCTCGCGTGACAGAGAAGGCAGAACCCTTTGCGCTGACCTTCTCAAGGACCCCTTGCATGCCCCTTCGCCCGAGCCCACTTGCCCAAGCCCTTCGTGCACTGCTGTTCGGAGCCGGCCTGAGCGTTGCCGCTGTCCCCGCCCTGGCTGACCAGCCTGCAGCACGCAGCTACCAGATCGCGCCGATGTCGCTGGAAAGCGCCCTGAACCAGTTCGGCCGGGAGAGCGGTGTGTTGATCTCGTTTGGCTCCCAGGTCACCAGCGGCGTGCAGAGCCCCGGCCTGCAAGGCCAATACAGCCCACAGCAGGCGCTGGATATCCTGCTTCAAGGCAGCGGCCTGCAAGCGCGTGCCGAAGGTGAAAACGCCTTCAGCCTGCAACCGCAGTCGGCCGCCGGCGCCCCGGTGGAGCTGGGTGCTTCGACCGTGGTCGGCGACTGGCTGGGTGCGGCCGAGCAGGACAATGTCTTCGAACATCCCGGTGCCCGCGATGTGATCCGCCGCGAAGAATTCGAACGCCAGGGCGCCACCACCGCCCGTGAAGTGCTCAATCGCATTCCCGGTGTCAACGCGCCGGAAAACAACGGCACCGGTAGCCATGACATGGCGCTGAACTTCGGCATTCGCGGCCTCAACCCGCGCCTGGCATCGCGCTCCACAGTACTGATGGACGGCATTCCGGTGCCCTTCGCCCCCTATGGCCAGCCACAGCTGTCGTTCGCCCCGATCAGCATGGGCAACATGGACGCAGTGGATGTCGTGCGTGGCGGCGGAGCCGTGCGCTACGGTCCGCAAAACGTCGGCGGCATCGTCAACTTCGTCACCCGTGCGATTCCTGACGAACCGACCGTCAAAGCTGGCTTCCAGACCCAGACCAGCCCGTCCTCCAGCCACGACGGCTTCAAGACCAGCGCCAACCTGCTCGCCGGTGGCACCAACGCCAACGGCCTGGGCGGCGCCCTGCTCTACTCCGGCACCCGCGGTGGCGACTGGCGCGAGCACAGCGACACACAGATCGACGACCTGATCCTCAAGGGCAAACTGCAACTCGACGACGCCAACAGCCTGCATGCCATGGCCCAGTACTACGAGGGTGAAGCGCAAATGCCCGGCGGCCTGAGCGCGGCCGACTACGATGCCGACCCGTACCAGTCGACCCGCCTGCAGGACAAGTTCTGGGGCCGCCGGACGACGTTCAACTTCGGCTACGACTACAAGGAAGACGCCCGTCAGTTCAGCGTCAACAGCTTCTTCACCAAAACCCTGCGCAGCGGCTACCTGGACCAGGGCAGCTTCGTTTCGCTGTCGCCACGCGAGTACTGGGTACGCGGTATCGAAACCCGTTTTTCCCAGGGCTTCGCGGTCGCTGAGAGCTGGCATGAAGTCGGCGTCGGTTACCGCTACGTCAACGAGGCAGGCCACGAACTGCGCTACCGCGAACCGATCAGCGCCAACCAGCTGCCGACCACCGCCAGCCGCAACGACCGCGATACTCGTGGCAGTACCGAAGCCCATGCGTTGTTCCTCGATGACCGCATCGACATCGGCCAGTGGACCATCACCCCGGGCATCCGCTACGAGATGATCGATTCCGAGCAGAGCAACAAGCTCAGCGGCCAGCGTTACCAGGGTGACTACAACACCGCCCTGCCGGCGTTGAACGTGATGTATCACCTGACCGACAGCTGGAACCTGTACGCCAACACCGAAGGTTCCTTCGGCAGTGTGCAATACAGCCAGATGCCCAACCGCGTCAGCAGCGGCGAAGTCAAACCGGAAAAAGCCCGGACCTGGGAGCTGGGTACGCGCTATGACGATGGCCTGCTGCAGGCCGAGATCGGCGCGTTTTTGATCAACTTCGACAACCAGTACGAAAGCAACCAGACCAACGACTCGGTGATTGCCCGCGGCGAAACCCGCCACCAGGGTATCGAGACCAGCGTCAAGTACGCCCTCGAGGGCCTGAACGCGGCACTGGCTGGTTTCGACGTGTACGCAACCTATGCTTTTGTCGACGCTAAAATCCGTGAAGATGGACCGAACAAGGGCAATCGTGTGCCCTTCTCCTCGCGCCACAAAGGCACTCTGGGTGTCGGCTATACCGAAGGCCAGTGGAAGCTCAACCTCGATAGCACCTACCAGAGCGATCAGTTCGCCGACAACGCCAATACCTCCAGCGAAAGTGCCGACGGCAGCACCGGGCGCATCCCGGGCTACATGCTGTTCAGCAGCCGCGCGGCCTATGATTTCGGCCCGCAACTGTCGAACCTGAACGTCGCCGTCGGGGTGAAGAACATCTTCAATCACCAGTACTACACCCGCTCCTTCGATGACAACAACAAGGGCAAGTATGTCGGTGAACCTCGTACGGTATACCTGCAGACCTCTGTCGCGTTCTGATCCAGCGCATGCAAAAGCCCGGCCGACGCCGGGCTTTTTGCAACAAGAAATTTATCTTTCAAAAGGACTTGAAATGTTGCGCCAAGTGCCTGACCTTGTAGTCAAGAGGCGATGGTTTCCACAGGCCGCAAAGGCCCCATCGATTCTCTTGCGAGCTAGCTGAATAAGGGATTGAACTATGCAAATCCAAGTCAATAGCGACAACCATATTCAAGGCAACATTCGACTGGAAGAGTGGGTCCGCAGCACAGTAGAAAGCACGCTCGAACGATTTGATGAAGACCTCACCCGCGTCGAGGTCCACCTGCGCGACGAGAATGGCGACAAGCCAGGTCCGCACGACAAACGCTGCCAGATGGAGGCACGCCCAAAAGGCCATCAACCGATTTCCGTAAGCCACAAATCCGCATCGCTCGACCAGGCTGTCGAGGGTGCCGCGATCAAGCTTAACCACGCCCTGGAGCACTTCTACGGCAAGCTACGCAGCAAACGCGCCGTTGCCCAGCAAACGGCTGACGAGGCCCAGAATGACGGCCTGCTACAGGAAGAATTCCTGGAGAACGAGCAAGCTCGCAGTATCAGCTGAATGACATAACGCAGACGGTAAAAAGGCGAGCCCGGTGGGCTCGCCTTTTTTATGGCCTTCAACCGGATGGGAGAAGACCTCCGGTGGGAGCGGGCTTGCCCCGTGATTGCTGTCTGTCTGTCACATCGCATCGCGGGGCAAGCCCGCTCCCACAGAGATTGCATTCAACATGTGGGAGCGGGCTTGCCCCGCGAGTCATGTCTTAGCCGCGAGCCAGCTGGCGACGCAGTTCGTCCAGTACCGGGGTGGTATCCGGACGCACGCCACGCCAGATGAAGAACGCTTCGGCCGCTTGCTCGGCGAGCATGCCCAAACCGTCCAGCACCTTCGCTGCCTTGTGCTCGCTGGCCCAGCGGCAGAAGGGCGTCGGCTCTTTGCCATACATCATGTCGTAGCACACGGTTTTACCCGGCTCGATCAAGCTGGCAGAGATCGGCGGCAACTCACCGGCAAGGCTGGCGGAGGTGGCATTGATGATCAGGTCTACCGGCTCTTGCAGCCAGCTGAAGCCACTGGCGGCTACCGGGCCCAGGTCGGCGAACTCACGGGCCAGTTGCTCAGCCTTCTCCACGGTACGGTTGGCGATCACCAAAGAAGCAGGGTTGTGCGCCAGCAACGGCTCCAGGACGCCGCGAACGGCGCCGCCGGCGCCGAGCAGCAGGATGCGCTTGCCCGTCAGCTGCACACCGGCATTGACCGTCAGATCACGAACCAGCCCGGCACCATCGGTGTTGTCGCCCTGCAGGCTGCCATCGGCCAGCTTGCTCAGCGTGTTCACCGCGCCAGCGCGTTGCGCCCGCGGCGTCAGGCTATCGACCAGTCGATAGGCTTCTTCCTTGAACGGCACAGTGACGTTGGCACCCAGGCCTTGCTTGAAGAACCCTTGGGCACACATGCTGAAATCATCCAGCGGCGCCAGCAAGGTGCTGTATTCCAGCTGCTGACCGGTCTGGTCGGCAAAAAGGCGGTGGATCAGCGGCGATTTGCTGTGGCCGATCGGATTGCCGAATACAACATACTGGTCCATTTACGCGGTTCCTGGGTCAAGGGCGGGCAGGCCGGAAAAGTTATCCACAACGACTCAGTGGCTCGCCTTGGCCTCGCCAAGCCAGTCACGGTCCTGCAGGAAATACTCGGTCAGGCGAGCTTCTTCACTGCCTGGTGCGGCTTTCCAATCGTACCCCCAACGCACTTGCGGTGGCAGCGACATCAGGATCGATTCGGTACGACCACCCGATTGCAGACCAAACAGGGTGCCACGGTCGTAGACCAGGTTGAACTCGACATAACGGCCGCGACGGTACTCCTGGAATTCACGCTGCTCGGCAGTATACGGCTGGTCTTTGCGGCGCTGGACGATCGGCAGGTAGGCCTCGACGTAGGCATCGCCAATGGCGCGCATGAACGCGAAGCAGGTGTCGAAATCCCACTCGTTCAGGTCATCGAAGAACAGGCCGCCAATACCGCGTGGCTCGCCGCGATGCTTGAGGTGGAAGTAACGATCACACCAGGCCTTGTAACGCGGGTAGACATCGGCACCGAACGGCGCGCAGGCGCGCTCGGCGACCTGGTGCCAGTGCAGGCAGTCTTCTTCGTTGCCGTAGTAAGGCGTCAGGTCGAAACCGCCGCCGAACCACCAGACTGCTTCTTCACCTTCCTTCTCGGCGATGAAGAAACGCACGTTGGCGTGGGAGGTCGGCACATGTGGGTTATGCGGATGAATAACCAGCGACACCCCCAGGGCCTCGAAACCACGTCCGGCCAACTCTGGCCGATGGGCACTGGCCGAAGGCGGCAGACCGCTACCGAAGACGTGGGAGAAGTTCACGCCGCCCTTTTCGATGACCTTGCCTTCACCGATCACCCGGGTCCGTCCACCACCGCCAGCTTCACGCGTCCAGGCGTCTTCGACAAAGCGGGCACCGCCGTCTGCGGTTTCGAGGGCGGCACAAATACGGTCTTGCAAGTCGAGCAGGTAGGCTTTCACGGCCTCGGTGCGGCTAGTCATCAGGTCACCTGGAAGCGGGCATGAGCAAATTCGGCGCGTAGCATACCACCGGCGACAGGCTGGCCGCAGTTGACGGCGATCAAGCAAAGGCGTCCGATAGGGGTTTTGCGAACCCGACAGGAGAGTGCAGATGGCCAAGCGTATTCAGTTCAGCCAGCATGGGGGCCCGGAGGTCCTGCAACTGGTCGATTTCGAACCTGCCGCACCCGGTCCGCAGCAGGTCCGCGTACGCAACCAGGCCATCGGCCTGAACTTTATCGACACCTACTTTCGCAGCGGCCTGTATGCACCGCCAGCACTGCCTTCGGGACTGGGCACCGAAGGCGCCGGAGTAGTCGAGGCAGTCGGTGATCAAGTCACCCTGCTCAAGGTCGGCGACCGCGTGGCGTATGCCGGGGGCCCGCTGGGCGCCTACAGCGAAGTGCATGTGCTGCCCGCAGCCAATCTGGTCAAACTTCCCGACAGCATCAGCTTCGAACAGGCTGCGGCGGTCATGCTTAAAGGCCTGACGGTGCAATACCTGCTCAAACAGACCTACGCTGTACAACCGGGCGACACCATTCTGTTCCACGCCGCTGCCGGTGGCGTTGGTTCACTGGCCTGCCAATGGGCCAAGGCCCTGGGCGCCAGGTTGATCGGTACCGTCAGTTCCGCGGAGAAAGCCGAGCGCGCCAAAGCGCTGGGTGCCTGGGCAACCATTGATTACAGCCGTGAAGACGTCGCCCAGCGCGTGCTGGAACTCACCGATGGCAAGAAGTGCCCGGTGGTCTACGACGGCGTTGGCCAGGACACCTGGCTGACCTCGTTGGACTGCCTGGCACCACGCGGTCTGATGGTCAGCTTCGGCAACGCCTCGGGGGCGGTCAGCGGGGTCAACCTGGGTATCCTGGCGCAGAAGGGCTCGCTGTATGTCACCCGGCCGACCCTGGCCAGCTACGCCAATACTGCCGAAAACACCCAGGCGATGGCCGATGACCTGTTCGCGATGATCGCCAGCGGCAAATTGACTGTGGATATCCAGCAGCGTTATCCGCTGAGCGAAGCGGCCAGGGCACAGACTGAACTGTCAGCGCGGCGCACGGTTGGGTCGACGGTGTTGTTGCCTTGATTTTTCGCAGGGCAAGCCCGCTCCCACCGGGGATCACCTCAATCTGGTGGGAGCGGGCTTGCCCCGCGATAAGGCTTAGCCCGCCCGAACCACGTCGCCAGTGACCAAGTCACGAATCACACTCGGATTGCGTCGCCCACCCAGTGCGCCACCCAGAACCAGGTCCAGCTGCCCGCGGAAGTACTGCTCGACGCGCAAGCGTGACTTCGCCGCAGGACGCCCCTGCGGGTTGGCCGACGTCGACACCAGCGGCCCGACCAGCGAGCACAGCTCGCGTACCACCGGATGGTCGCTGACCCGCAAGGCTACGGTGTCATGCACCCCGGTAATCCACTGCGGCAACATGTTCTGGTGCGGTACCAGCCAGGTGTTCGGACCAGGCCAGGTGCTGGCCATGCGGTCGAGCCAGATTTCCGGGAAATCCTCGAACAAAAAGTCGAACTGGCGGATGTTGTCGGCAACCAGGATCACGCCCTTGTCGACCGAGCGCGACTTGATCGCCAGCAGGCGATCCACCGCTTCCTCGTTCCACGGGTCACAGCCCAGGCCCCAGACGGCCTCGGTTGGGTAGGCAATCACCGCACCGGCCCGAATTTCACGCGCGGCTTGTTGCACACGCCAACTGCTCACCATTGAACTCACTCCGCATTAAGGCTAACCAGCAGTGTACTTAGCCAGGCCGGGCAAACCAACGCCCAGCTTCATTACAAACCCGTCCGGCCACTTCAAGTTCGGTCAGTGCCGCCAGCACCCTGGGCAACGGCCAGCCGCTGCTGATGGCTAGCGCTTCGCTGGTGTGTGGCGCAGCCAGGAGCAGATCCTCGAGTGGGTGGCGAGAATCAGCCCCTGTGCTAGACGCCATGGGCGGCAGTCGCTGCCAGCCCTGCAGGGTTTCAATGATCTGCTCGACGCTCTCCACCAGCAATGCGCCGTCACGAATCAGTTGGTGACAACCCTTGGCACCAGGATGATGAATCGACCCCGGAATGGCATAAACCTCGCGGCCTTGCTCTGCCGCCAGCCGCGCGGTGATCAACGAGCCACTGGCCAGGCTCGCTTCCACCACCAGCACCCCCAGAGACAGACCACTGATGATGCGATTGCGCCGGGGAAAGTTGCCCGCCACCGGGCCTGCATCGAGGGGAAACTCGGAAATCACGGCGCTACCTTGTTCGATCATCGCGGCAGCCAGCGCCCGATGGCGTTGTGGATAAAATTTCTGCAGGCCGGTGCCCAGCACCCCCACGGTCTGCCCGCCAACGTCCAGGGCAGCCTGATGAGCGGCGCCATCGACCCCCAGCGCCAGGCCGCTGGTAATCACAAATCCGCCCTGGGCAAGGTAACGGGAAAAGGCCGCAGCGGTGTCGAGTGCCGGGCGTGATGCGCGGCGGCTGCCGACAATCGCCAGCTGCGGTTTTTCCAGTAAGGCGGGGTTGCCAGCCACAAACAGCAAGGGCGGCGCAGCATCGATTTCAGCCAGTAATGCCGGGTAGGAGGGGTCGTCCCACATCAGCAAATGCTGGTCGCGCCGCTCTAGCCAGGCCAATGCAGCAGCAGCGCCGTCGCGCACCTCTGTGCTGCGACGGGCTTGGGCGCTGACATCGGGAAGCCCCAGCGAAGCCCAGGCGCCGGCCGGGGCACTGAGTGCTGCCGATGCGCTGCCGAAGGCCTGCAGAAGTGAGTGAAAGCGTTGCGGACCAAGTGCAGGCAAACGGTGCAAACGCAATCGCGCCTCAAGTTCGGCGGGTGAACAGTCCCGGTGAGCGGCGTGCGACATAACGATCATCCTTGATCGAACGAGTTGATCGCACCCTGCACAAGCTGTGGATAACTCTGTTGATAATACTTTGACAACCGGTTGAAGGATTTCCCTCTGCGGCAGTCCTTCAGGCTTGCCGAGGCAAGGCTTGCGGGTGTTTGAAACCTTAGCTGACCTTTGCCAGGTGCCGAATGCGCCGAATCCCTTTATTATGTGTACTCATGTTTGTAATTCATCGCACAGTGCAGCTCATACGCTTATGGCCATTCTGAACATCCTCGAATTCCCGGACCCGCGCCTTCGCACCATCGCCAAACCGGTGACCGAAGTCGATGACGGCGTTCGCCAATTGATCGATGACATGTTTGAAACCATGTACGAAGCCCCTGGCATCGGCCTGGCGGCAACCCAGATCAACGTGCACAAGCGCATCGTGGTCATGGACCTGAGCGAAGATCGCAGCGAGCCACGGGTGTTCATCAACCCCGAGCTCGAGATGCTGACCGACGAAATGGACCAGTACCAGGAAGGCTGCCTGTCGGTGCCCGGCTTCTACGAGAACGTCGACCGCCCGGTGCGGGTCAAGGTCAAGGCGCTGGATCGCGATGGCAAGCCCTACGAGCTGATTGCCGAAGGCCTGCTGGCGGTGTGCATCCAGCACGAATGCGATCACCTCAACGGCAAGTTGTTCGTCGATTACCTGTCGACGCTCAAACGTGACCGGATCAAGAAGAAGCTGGAAAAGCAGCATCGCCAGCAAGCTTGATCTCCTCTTTCCAAAGGCTTGCTCCGGCAAGCCTTTTTCTTTTTAAGCGAGAACTCCATGCGCATTGTCTTTGCAGGCACCCCAGAGTTTGCCGCCGAACACCTCAAGGCCCTGATCGACAGCCCTTATGAAGTGGTGGCCGTCTACACCCAACCGGACCGTCCGGCCGGACGTGGACAAAAACTGATGCCCAGTGCCGTCAAGCAACTGGCTGTGGATAACGGCATCCAGGTCCTGCAACCGCCGACCCTGCGCAATGCCGAGGCTCAAGCTGAGCTTGCCGCACTCAAGCCGGACCTGATGGTGGTGGTCGCCTACGGCCTGATCCTGCCGCAAGCAGTGCTGGATATTCCGCGCCTGGGCTGCATCAACAGCCATGCCTCGCTGCTGCCACGCTGGCGTGGTGCCGCGCCGATCCAGCGCGCGGTCGAAGCCGGCGACGGTGAAAGCGGCGTGACCGTGATGCGTATGGAAGCCGGGTTGGATACCGGCCCGATGCTGCTCAAGGTCAGCACCCCGATCAGCGCCACTGACACTGGTGGCAGCCTGCACGACCGCCTGGCCGAAATGGGCCCGCCAGCCGTGCTTGAAGCCGTGGCCGGTCTGGCCGCCGGCACGTTGCAGGGTGAGGTCCAGGACGACAGCCTGGCTACTTATGCACACAAGCTGAACAAAGACGAAGCGCGCCTGGACTGGAGCCGTCCGGCCGTTGAGCTCGAGCGCCTGATCCGTGCCTTCAATCCCTGGCCGATCTGCCACAGCACCCTCAACGGTGAAGCAGTGAAAGTCCTTGCTGCCAGCTTATCCACAGGCAAAGGCACTCCCGGTGAAATTCTCGGCGCCAGCAAAGACGGCCTGGTCGTCGCTTGTGGCGAACAGGCGCTGTGCCTGACCCGCCTGCAATTGCCCGGGGGCAAAGCGCTGAACTTCAGCGACCTGTTCAATAGTCGCCGCGAGAAATTCGCCAGCGGCACGGTGCTCGGTCAATGAATCCACGTCTGGCAGCCGCCCGCGCCCTGGCGGCAGTACTCAGCGGCAAAGCGTCCCTGAACAGTTCGCTGCCGGCGCAGCTGGACAAGGTCGAAGTACGTGACCGTGGCCTGACCCAGGACCTGGCATTCGGCACCGCCCGCTGGCAACCACGGCTCTCGGCGCTGGCCGAACGCTTGCTGCAAAAGCCGTTCAAGAGCGCCGACGCCGATGTCGAAGCCTTGCTGCTGGTCGGCCTGTATCAGCTGCTTTACACCCGCGTCCCCGCTCATGCGGCGATCGGTGAAACCGTAGGCTGCGCCGACAAGCTGAAAAAGCCCTGGGCCAAGGCCCTGCTCAATGCCGTGCTGCGCCGTGCGCAACGCGAGAGCAGTGAGATTCTTGCCGAGCTGGAGCGTGATCCGGTGGTGCGTACAGCCCACCCGCGCTGGTTGCAGAAGTCGCTCAAGGCCTTCTGGCCGGAGCAGTGGGAAGCCATCTGCGTCGCCAACAATGCGCATCCGCCGATGATCCTGCGGGTCAACCGCCGTCATCACAGTCGTGATGCCTACCTGGAACTGTTGCGCGAAGCGGGACTGGAAGCCAGCCCCTGCCAGCACAGCGTCGATGGCATCCTTCTCGCCCAGGCCTGCGATGTGCGCGGCCTGCCCGGATTCGACCAGGGCTGGATCAGCGTCCAGGACGAAGCCGCCCAACTGGCTGCCGATCTGCTTGACCTGGCGCCCGGCCAACGGGTGCTCGACGCCTGCTGCGCGCCTGGCGGCAAGACCTGCCACCTGCTCGAAGCCGAGGAAAAACTGGACTCCGTGGTCGCGATCGACCTCGAAGCCAAGCGCCTTACCCGGGTCCGGGAAAACCTCGACCGTCTGGGCCTGGATGCCCAACTGATTGCCTGTGATGCCCGCGATACCGCCAGCTGGTGGGACGGCAAGGGTTTCCAGCGCATTCTGCTCGATGCACCTTGCTCGGCCACGGGAGTGATTCGCCGCCATCCCGATATCAAGATGACCCGCCAGGCCGACGATATCCCGGCCCTCGCCGCCTTGCAGGGTGAGCTGCTCGATGCCCTGTGGCCGACCCTCGAAGTCGGCGGCATCCTGCTGTATGCCACCTGTTCGACCCTGCCGACGGAAAACACCGAAGTGATCGAGAGCTTCCTCGCCCGCACCCCAGGTGCCCGCGAGCTGGACCTGGCAACCCAGGCCGGCCTGCGCCAGCCCCATGGCCGCCAGTTGCTGGCCCAGGAAGGCGGACACGATGGCTTCTACTATGCCAAGCTGATCAAAATCGCCGCCGCGCGCGGATAACAAGAGAAGGGAAGAGCGGATGAAGATCATCATCCTGGGCGCAGGGCAGGTCGGCGGTACGCTGGCCGAGCACCTGGCCAGCGAAGCCAATGACATTACCGTGGTCGATACCGATGGCGAGCGCCTGCGCGACCTCGGCGACCGCCTGGACATCCGTACCGTCCAGGGCCGCGCCTCGTTCCCGACCGTTCTGCGCCAGGCCGGCGCCGACGACGCCGACATGCTGGTGGCGGTGACCAACAGCGACGAAACCAACATGGTCGCCTGCCAGGTCGCCTACACCCTGTTCCACACCCCGACCAAGATCGCCCGGGTGCGTGAGTCGGCCTACCTGACCCGCGCCGGCCTGTTCGACAACGACGCCATCCCCGTCGACGTACTGATCAGCCCCGAGCAGGTGGTAACCCACTACATCAAGCGCCTGATCGAACATCCCGGTGCCCTGCAGGTGATCGACTTCGCCGAAGGCAAGGCTCAGTTGGTCGCGGTCAAGGCCTACTACGGCGGTCCGCTGGTCGGCCAGCAACTGCGCCAGATCCGCGAGCACATGCCCAACGTCGACACCCGTGTGGCAGCGATCTTCCGTCGCGACCGGCCGATCCTGCCCCAGGGCGATACGGTGATCGAAGCCGACGACGAGGTGTTCTTCATTGCTGCCAAGGCCCACATCCGCGCGGTGATGGGTGAGCTGCGGCGCATCGATGAAACCAACAAACGCGTGGTCATCGCTGGTGGCGGACAGATTGGCGAGCGCCTTGCCGAAGCGATTGAAAGCCGTTACCAGGTAAAGATCATCGAGATGAACCCGGCGCGCTGCCGTTACCTCTCCGATACCCTGGACAGCACCGTGGTTTTGCAAGGCAGTGCCTCGGACCGCGACCTGATGCTCGAAGAGAACATCGCCGAAGCCGATATCTTCCTGGCCCTGACCAACGATGACGAAGCCAACATCATGTCCTCGTTGCTGGCCAAGCGCCTGGGCGCGCGCAAGGTGATGACCATCATCAACAACCCGGCCTACGTCGATCTGGTCCAGGGCGGTGATATCGATATCGCCATCAGCCCGCAGCTGGCCACCATCGGCACCTTGCTCGCCCACGTGCGCCGTGGCGACATCGTCAGCGTGCACTCACTGCGCCGCGGTGCGGCAGAGGCTATTGAGGCCATCGCTCACGGTGACTCGAAGTCGAGCAAGGTAATCGGCAAAGCCATTGAAGATATTGCCCTGCCACCCGGCACCACCATCGGCGCGATCATTCGCGACGAAGAAGTGCTGATCGCCCACGACGACACGGTGATCGAAGCGGGTGACCATGTGATCCTCTTCGTTGTGGATAAAAAGTACATCCGTGACGTCGAGAAGCTGTTCCATGTAGGGTTGAGCTTCTTCTGAAGGAGCAGAACATGCGTGAATCACTGGAAAAGATGCTGGCCAAGGGTGTGGATAACGCCCTGCTGCGCTTCGGCCTGGGCAAGGCCTGGCTGGATGAAGGCAATGGCGCCGAAGCTGCTGTGCACCTGCAACGCTGCGTCGAGTTCGATCCGAAGTATTCAGCGGCGTGGAAGCTGTTGGGCAAGGCCCATCAGTTGCAGGGCGATAAAGCGGCGGCACGCCTGGCCTGGGAGCAGGGGCTGGAAGCAGCCAGGGCCCATGGCGACAAGCAGGCCGAAAAAGAGATGACGGTGTTTCTCAAGAAGCTGGATAAAGCAGGTTGAACCATCGCGGGGGAAAGCCACGCCCCCCAAAGTCTCCACACCCCCCCTGGGGGAGGGGTTTTT